>SKWJ01000301.1 GCA_007128995.1 Paracoccaceae bacterium | reverse complement strand
TCGGGATCGATCGCTTCGATCTGCGATACAATTCCTTCGGCCGAGGCACTGACAGGAACCAATCCAATCAGTGAAACATCAAGCCCGTTTCGCAACACCTCCATCTGAAAGCGCGGCGCAGCGATCTCCATCGACGGGGCAACATCGATCTCATCTATCACCCGCTCTGCCGCAACCACCGTGGCCACTGCGCTCAGGGCCCGAAACCGCGATGCTTCGCTTTCCGCCTCTCCCCGCAGGGTCAGCAACAGGCCGTCGGTTTCGACATCGGCCCAGTCCATCCCGGTCTCGGCCAGCACGGCCAGCGCATCACGGGCGACAACATGCTCGATCCCGCGCACTGCAAACGCTGCGGCCCCGTAAGACAGGATAACAGCGCAGGAAAAACAGGCCGCCATCAGCAAGCGCGCCCGATAGTGCCCACTTGAATCCGGACCAAGGCCGCGCATCATCTGCACTGCGTTTGACATCTTTTCTTTCATGCGGGTTCCCCTAGCGCCTGGCAGCCATGGGGGCAATCACACGAAAATCGTGATGGCAAGAAACAGCGCAGCCAGCAAGCCTGCATCCCGGTTCGAGCGGAACAGCTTCAAGCACGTTTGCGTGTTGTCAATGTCAAGCTTGCTCAACTGCCAGTTCATATGCGCTCCCATGGCCCAGGCCCCGGCCAGACCAAGCGACATCTTCAGCGGGTCGGCAACAGGCGACAATGCATAGATAACCGCCAGTGACATCAGCACGACAGTTGCGATCAGAAATCCGCGCAGCCAGGTTTCGGTAGCATCCCCGAACAGGCGCGCCGTGGATTTGACACCGATCAGGGCATCATCCTCGCGGTCCTGATGAGCATAGATGGTGTCATAGAACAGCGTCCAGCTTATCCCGGCCAGATACAGAAACACCGCTGGCAATCCGGGCCGTCCGGTCTGGGCAGTCCAGGCCAGAAGCGCGCCCCAGTTGAAGGCCAGACCAAGAAACACCTGCGGCCACCATGTGAAGCGTTTGGCAAAGGGATAGATTGCCACCAGCACAAGCGACAGCAGCCCCAGCCCGATAGTCGCCCAGTTGAACGTAAACAGGATCAGCGCGGCAATCGCACATTGCACCCCCATCCAGATCGCGGCCTGCTGCAGACTTACTTGCCCGGAAGGAAGCGGGCGCGAGCGTGTCCGTGCGACCTTGTCATCAATATCGCGGTCGGTGATATCATTCCATGTACAGCCTGCCCCGCGCATGAGTACAGCGCCGATCCCACACCCAAGGAAAATCCAGACTGTCAACCAGCCGGCTGTTTCAGGGGCCGAAGCGGCCCCCAGCGCCGCCCCCCACCAGCAGGGCAAAAGCAGCAGCCAGGTTCCGATCGGTCGGTCAACGCGCGACAGGCGAAGATAGGGTTTCAGGTCAGGCGGGGCATAATGATCCACCCAATTCTGTTCATACGCATCGGCAACACTGTCTTGCAGTGACTGACCCTCTGGCCTTTGGTCATTTCCGGTCATATTCTCGGCCTCATGGACAGGGACAACGCGCGCGCGAAACTTCGCCTCTTTGTAGAGCAGCCTTTGGGCGCAGGGCAAGAGATAGCCCTGAACCGCGATCAGGGGCATTACCTTTTCAACGTCATGCGCAAGGGGGTCGGCACGCCGGTCGCGCTGTTCAACAACCGGGACGGAGAGTGGTTGGCCGAAGTGACAGAAGCGTCACGGCGCGGGGGGGTGCTTTTGTGCAAGGCAAAGACTGCGCCCCTGCGCCCGCCCCCCGACCTGTGGTTGTTGTTCGCCCCGATCAAGAAAGCCCGGACAGATTTCATTGTCGAGAAGGCAGCTGAACTCGGCGCGGCGAGGATCATGCCTGTGCAGACGGAATTCACCAATGCCGAGCGTATCCGGCAGGACAGGTTGCAGGCGCATGCGGTCGAGGCCGCCGAGCAATGCGGCGGCACCTTCGTGCCCGAAGTCTGCGCTTTAACGCCACTCTCGCGTCTGTTGGCAGACTGGCCAGAAGACAGGGCGCTGATCTGGGCCGATGAGGGGCTGGCCGACACACACACCGCCCCAGCGATGCCGGCTGCCCCTGCCGCGCTTCTGATCGGCCCCGAAGGCGGGTTCTCCGATGCCGAGCGCGCGCGCCTGCGCAAGATGGCCGGGGTGCACCCGATCGCTCTGGGGCCGCGTATCCTGCGGGCCGATACTGCGGCAGTTGCTGCGCTGACACTCTGGCAAAAGGAACAGGGGGATTGGGTATGACCATGATCCGGCCTGAACTCAGCGCATGGGCGAAACGCTGGTCCGAGGTCCTGGCCGGTCTGGCAATCGTACTTTTCGGGCTCTGGGCACTGCAGGCCAATGATCGCTTTTTCCAGTTTCTCGCCGGGTTGGTGGTCGTGGTGGGTCTGGCCACGGCTTTCATCGGATGGCGGCGCTTGCGGTTCAGGCGCGCCGGCGTCGCGCCGGGCATCGTTCAGGTTGTCGAGGGTCAGATCTCCTATTTCGGCCCCGATAGCGGCGGCTTCATGCCGCTGCGCGAGATTGTGGAATTGCATCTCATCGAGGACGGAACCCATTGGTTGCTGATCTCTGATCAGGACGCGTCCCTTGAAATCCCGGTTGCGGCAACTGGGGGCGAAGTCCTGTTTGACGCCTTTGCCCACCTGCCCGGACTGCGCATGCAATCCGTCCTGACCGCGCTGAACGACCCCGAGCCCGCACATCGACAGGCGCTTTGGCTGCATCCATCCCGACAGGCACGCTTTTTGCAGATGCGATAGGCTTGACTTGGCCGCGCGCAGACTCCAAGTCTGCGGCCTGTAAGGTAACAAGACGATCGGAGCGCTCATGTCCATTCCCCAGACCGGCGGCGGGCCGATCGAGCATGTATCTCAACTGGCAGAATATCTCGCGTCAGGCTGCAAACCCCGCGATGCGTGGCGCATCGGCACAGAGCACGAAAAGTTCGGCTATTGCCATGACAGCCTGAAGCCGCTGCCCTATGACGGGCCGCGCTCTGTCAAGGCGGTTCTGGAAGGGCTGCGAGATGGGTTTGGCTGGACGCCGGTAATGGAAGGCGACAAGATCATCGGACTCGAAAAGGACGGCGCGAATGTCAGCCTTGAGCCCGGTGGCCAGCTAGAGCTTTCCGGCGCGCCGCTGGAGACAATTCACCAGACCTGTGACGAAGTGAACGACCATTTGCGCGAAGTTCGCAGCGTTGCGGATGCCCTTCGCGTCGGCTTCATCGGGTTGGGCGCAGCGCCGATCTGGTCGCATGACGATATGCCCGTCATGCCCAAGGGCCGCTACGCGCTGATGACCGATTACATGGATCGGGTCGGCACCATGGGCAAGACGATGATGTATCGCACCTGCACGGTTCAGGTGAATCTCGATTTCGCCTCGGAAGCGGACATGGTGCAGAAACTGCGCGTTGCGCTTGCCCTGCAACCTGTTGCCACCGCGCTCTTTGCCAACTCGCCGTTTCTGGACGGCAAGCCCAATGGCCACAAAAGCTGGCGCGCGCGCGTCTGGCGCGATCTGGACGCTGCGCGCACGGGCATGCTGCCCTTTGTGTTCGAGGACGGTTTCGGGTTTGAAGCCTGGGTAGACTACGCGCTCGATGTGCCGATGTATTTCGTCTATCGTGACGGCAAATACATCGACGCACTGGGTCAGAGTTTTCGGGATTTCCTGCGCGGCGAGCTTCCAGCGCTTCCTGGCGAGATCCCCACCCTTTCTGATTTTGCAGATCATTTGACGACGATCTTCCCGGAAGCGCGGGTGAAGAAATTCATCGAAATGCGGGGGGCAGATGGCGGTCCTTGGCGCCGTCTTTGCGCCTTGCCTGCTTTCTGGGTTGGTCTGACATATGACCAGAACGCGCTTGATGCCGCCTGGGATCTCCCAAAAACACTCGACACCCCGACCCGCGACGCATTGCGTGTGGCCGCATCCCAGCACGGACTTGCAGGCACTGCTGGCAGCATACGCCTGCTGGATCTGGCCCGCGACTGCGTCGAGATTGCCGAAGCCGGCTTGAAAGC
>SKWJ01000254.1 GCA_007128995.1 Paracoccaceae bacterium | reverse complement strand
GCCCTTCGCAAGGGCCTGACCAAAAGTATTCGCCCTTGGCAGTTCTAGCTGGGATCGCGCGCGATACGGGCACCAAGCCCGGTCATCAGGGGCTCGAAGATCGGGAAAGACGTGGCTATCGGGCTGGCATCATCCACCGTTACCGGATCGCGGCTGGCCATTCCGAGGCACAGGAAACTCATCGCGATACGATGATCCAGCCGGCTTTCGACAGTTGCTCCCCCCGGAACGCCACCGGGGCCCATGCCATGCACTGTCAGACTGTCGTCGGTTTCCTCGACCCTGACACCGCAGGCTTCCAACCCGCGCGCCATGGCATCGATACGGTCTGATTCCTTCACGCGCAATTCGCGTATTCCGCGCATGATTGTCGTCCCTTCGATCGTGGCGGCCAGCGCGGCAAGGATCGGATATTCGTCGATCATGCTGGCGGCGCGCTCTGGCGGAACCTCAATCCCCTTCAGCGCCGAGAAGCGAACCCGCAGGTCTGCGACCGGCTCGCCCCCTTCTTCACGCGGGTTTTCCAGAACAAGATCGGCGCCGATGTCCTGGAGCGTTAGGAAAATTCCGTTGCGTGTAGGGTTCTGACTGACACCGGGAACGAAGATTTCCGACCCTGGAACCATCAGGGCAGCGCAGACCGGAAAGGCCGCAGATGACGGGTCGCGGGGGACAGCAACCGACTGGCCGGTCAGTTCCGGCTGGCCAGTCAGGGTTATGATCCTGCCTTCGCGCGCATCTTCGATATGAAGCGTGGCACCGAAACCGCGCATCATCCGTTCGGTATGGTCGCGGGTGGGCTCGCTCTCAATCACGACCGTCTGGCCGGGGGCGTTCAGCCCAGCAAGCAGCACAGCCGATTTCACCTGTGCCGAGGGCATGGGCAGGCTGTAGCGCACAGGCACCGGGTCGGCCGCACCGATCAGGGTCAGAGGAAGGCGGCCACCGCTGCGTCCGAAAGCCTGCGCACCAAACAGGGCGAGGGGGTCTGTCACACGGCCCATGGGGCGCTTGTTGAGGCTTGCGTCACCCGTAAAGGTGGCAGTGATTGCAGTCGTCGCCATCGCCCCCATGATCAGCCGGACCCCGGTTCCTGAATTTCCGCAATCCAGTACCTGTTCAGGTTCGGCAAATCCGCCAACACCGACCCCATGCACGGACCAATCGCCGGGGTTATGCTGGGTTACCTCAGCGCCGAAAGCGCGCATTGCGCGGGCCGTGTCAAGAACGTCTTGCCCTTCCAGCAAACCAGTGATCCGGGTCTCTCCGACAGAGAGCGCCCCAAGGATCAGCGCCCGGTGCGAAATCGACTTGTCGCCAGGGACTTGCGCAACCCCTTTTAACGGGCCGGTTTTTTGGGCTGTCATTGGAATAGAAGGGCCATGGCCGGACATATGTGCGCCTCTTCGGAAACTGTTGCGCGCGAGTGATAACGCAACGCTGGTCGCGCGTCCATGGGGCGCTCGGCATGTATCAGCCTTCGGGAATCGTTTCCTGACTGTCTCGCCGATCCTGATCGAGCGATACGCCCTCAGGCATTTTCCAGAATTGCGGTCACTTCTGCAAGAAGGCTTTCCAATTCTGTACGAATGGCAGGACTGCGCGCGCCCTCAATGCCCCCGCATCCCTGTCCAAGGGTTTCCGCATAGGCGACCCGATTGGCGATCTGCGTCGTCGCCAGCGCGGCGTTCAGCAATTGCGCAGCTTCAAGGATCTCTGCGCCAAGGCGGGTTCCGGCGCGTGCGCGGTTCAGGACGACCAGCACTTCGCGGCCTTCGCGCCGGGCCAGATCAAGCACACCGTCCGTCGCCCAAAGATCAACATGGCTTGAGGCGACAGGCACGACAACCAGATCTGCCACGCGCAGGGCAGGGCGCAGATCGGAATCAGCCTTGGGCGGTGTATCGATAATGACAAAATCGGCCATGTCTCGTAATTTGCCGACTTCATACCCGACGCCCCATGCCGAGGCCGTCGAGAATTCCATCCCCGCATTGCGGCCATCTTCGACCCGGGTCATGAACCATCGCCCCAGCGAACCCTGAGGATCGGTGTCAAGAAACGCGACACGCGCACCAGCACGCACCAGCATCACCCCAAGATTGACCGCGAGCGTTGTCTTGCCACTGCCGCCTTTTTGCTGTGCGACTGTAATGACCTTGCCTTTCGCCATGTCCCATCCCCTTTTTCTGCGCTGCAGCATAGCGGATCTGGCCGCTGGATGCACGCTCAAACTTCATGCACGTTCATCTTTGGGTGATCCCATCACAACCATGGTGGTCAACCGGTCCAGAAACGGGAATGCGCCAAGGTACTCGGTATGAAATTCCTTGTAGGCGGCCAGATCGCGCGCCTCGACCCGCAGTAGATATTCAACTGTGCCGGTTATGTTATGGCACTCTCTCACCTGTGGCGCCGCGCGCATAAGCCGCTCGAACTCTGCCTGAGCTGTCTTGGTATGTTTCGACAAACCGACAGTCACATAGGCCACGAAGCCGATCCCGATCCGCGCGGGGTCAATAATGGCACGATAGCCAGCAATCACGCCGCGCCGCTCCAGTTCCTGAACGCGGCGAAGACAGGCCGATGGCGACAGATTGACCCGTTCCGCAAGGTCAATATTTGAAATGCGCCCCTCTTGCGAAAGCACGCGCAATATATGTTGTGAAATGGGGTCGATTTCGATCATTGGTTGCAACATTAAATTCAGGCCTGCATTTTTTGCAACCCCATTGCGCATGTTGCCGCCTAATATTGCAATCTTGAACACTTGGGGACCTTCATGACCGCCGACCTGTTTCTGGCCCTTCTGGCATTTGCCTTCGTCACCTCGGTCACGCCGGGGCCGAACAACATCATGTTGCTGGCGTCGGGGGTGAATTTCGGCTTCCGTCGGACCCTGCCGCATATGTTCGGTATCGCGATCGGCCACGCCTTCATGGTGTTTGTCGTCGGGGTGGGGCTTGTGGGGGTCTTCATCACCTTTCCTATTGCCCGCCTTGTGCTGACTGTCGTTTCGGTCGTCTACATGCTCTGGCTGGCCTGGAAGATCGCGAATGCTGCCCCACCGGAAGGCAGCAACGCCAAAGGGCGACCGCTGACATTCCTTCAGGCGGCGGCATTCCAGTGGGTGAATCCGAAGGCCTGGATCATGTCTTTGGGGGCAGTGACGCTCTATGCGCCGGGGCAGGAATGGTTGGCCGTAGCCTGGGTGGCGCTCGGCTTTCTCAGTGTCGGTTGGACAACCACCATGATCTGGACGGTGCTTGGCCTAGGGTTGCGTCGGTTCCTTCAGAAACCGGCAACACTCAGAGCCTTTAATTTCACGATGGCGGCGCTGCTGATCGCCTCTCTCTGGCCGGTGCTGTTCAATGGCTAGGGCGTGAAACACTGGTTGGCCAGCTCTCTGGGTCGGCTTTCGGGCCCATGCCAATAATTTAGGCGATTGTTGCCGGACGTCTTTACATTTCTTAAGCTTCTGCCTTTGATGCCGAAAGGACAGGGAGAAGCGCAGACAATGGCAGACCCATTCTTCAATGAAATGTATGGCGCCGAAGGCCTGCGCCGTCCCTATCAGCGGCTGGCAGACTGGTATCAGAAAATGCCGACCGATTTCCGGGCGTTGAAGCAGGCAGAGGCAGAACATCTCTTCCGGCGTTACGGTATTACATTCGCTGTCTACGGCGAAGGCGGCGATCCCGACAGGTTGATCCCGTTTGACATGTTCCCGCGTGTCTTTGCGGCCGAGGAATGGCGAAAGCTGGAGCGGGGTATCAAGCAGCGCGCGCGCGCGCTCAACGCGTTTCTGTCAGATGTCTATGATCGCGGAGAGATCATCCGCGCGGGGCGTATTCCCGCTGATCTTGTCTATCGAAACGAGGCTTACGAGATCGCGGTATCCGGGTTCCGTCCCGCCTTGGGCATATACAGCCACATTGTCGGGATCGATCTGGTACGAACCGGGCCAGACCAGTTCTATGTGCTGGAAGACAATTGCCGGACACCTTCGGGCGTGTCTTATATGCTCGAGAACCGAGAAGT
>SKWJ01000161.1 GCA_007128995.1 Paracoccaceae bacterium | reverse complement strand
GTCGACGACGTGCTCGCATCGATGCGCCCCTATATCGCCAGCCAGCTTGAACAGGGTGTCCGGCTGCCAGGGATCACGCGCCATATGCTTGGGCTGTTTGCGGGCCAACCCGGAGCGCGCCCATGGCGCCGGGTGCTCTCGGAACAGGCCCATCAAAGAACGGCCGGACTGGAGGTGGTGGACGCAGCGTTCGCCGCCGTGCAGGAGGCCCGGCTTGTCGTGCAGGATCGCTCAATCTGAGGAAAGCGTGCTCTGTCTTGCATTTGGTTCGACGAGGGCGTGGTCACCGCGCATAGGGTAAATTCATGCAGAATGGCGGTCATGATGGCTACATGTTCCGCCGCGCTCCACCGACAATCGTGAGATTTGCGCGCCTGTTCCAGAACGCGTTCGCAGGCCAGCAAGTCGCGCAGTGCGCTTTCAGGTGCGGGAAGTGGTTGCGATATGGCCTGGCGCAGCAACCTCGGAAGACGTGCCGCGCGATTGTAGTCTCGAAGTGCATGGCGTGCGGATACAACCAAAAGGCGAGGGCGAATAAGCATTTCCAGAGATGAGCCGGCGATGAACATGATGTCTTCCTTTGTTCTGAAGATGGCAGTTTCCCACAGAACTGGGAGTGTTGCGCCGCAAATTGGCCAGCGCACGCAGCGTTCAACGGAATTTAGGAAATTGTAACCATTCTCAACATCAGAAAATCAAGGTTAACAAAGTGGTAACTTTAACAGCCATAGGTAGATTCTGGTGAAAGGGAGCTTGCTGAAATATGTCTGCTCATCACTGCGTTTCGGGCGCGGCCACGGCACACCCGGCTCCGAGCCTGCCCGCCTGGGTTCCTGCGGGTGCGCGGTTGTATCTTTCGCATGTGACCGCGGGCCAGTCGTTGCGCGCTTTGGGCCGAGATCACGGCTGCCATGCGTCCACAGTCCTGCGTCAGATCCGACAATTCGAGGACCGGCGTGATGATCCGCTGGTTGATACTGCATTGCGTAGACTTGATCGGGCCTTGCGCAGCGCTCAAGACTTACCCAACAAGATGGAGTCCCGCGCGATGACAGCTACGTCGTGCTCGCTGAAAATTCCGCCGACTGATCGCATGGTCAATGACGAGGTGATGGACGCTCTGCGTCACCTCGCAGATCCCGAAACACTTCTGATTGTGGCCGATGACATGCCGAAAGCGGCGATCACGCGCAACCCGGCCGAGGGTGCACCCGAACGGCTGGCCGTGTTTGATCGTTCACTTGCCGAAGCCATGGCCTTGAACGGCTGGATTTCGATCCGCAATCAAGGCCGCGTGTCTAGCTACACGATCAGCGCGGCAGGACGGACGGCGCTGCGACAGCATTCCGGGCGGACAGAGATCCATGTGACCGCGATATCTGAAACAGGCACTCTTGGCCCGCGCCGTGCGCGCTACGGCCCGGTAGAATCGCCAGTCGCAGTGCTGGCACGGCGGCGTGACAAGTCAGGAAAGCCATTTCTGGAGAGTGCCAATGTGCAGGCAGCAGATTGGTTGCGCGAGGATTATGTGAAAGCGCAGCTTGAAGAGGTCGAGATCGAAACAGCACAGGCCCTGTTGATCGCGCTCGACACGCGGAAAATTCCCGGCTCGAATCTCGGCTTGCCTGGAACCAAGGCGGCACGCAGGCGGGTGTCGGATGTGCTGCGTGATCTTGGGCCGGGTCTGGGCGATGTCACCTTGCGATGCTGCTGCCGGCTGGAAGGCGTAGAGGCCGCCGAGCAGGCGCTTGGCTGGTCTGCGCGTTCGGGCAAGATCGTCCTGCGAATCGCCCTGCAGCGTGTAACGCGGCACTATCAGCGCCTTGGCGACGAGCAGATGATGATTGGCTGATACGTGCTTCAGCCGTTTTGTGCAGCATCGACAGCTTCCTGAGCCTTCATCCACATCGCCTCGGCGCGATCGAGGGCCTCCATCACTTCGGCATATTTTGCTTGCCAGACGCGCAGATCACCTGTGCGGTCAGCCTCGTAAAGGGTCGTATCCGCCAGCTTGCGCGCCAGCTTGTCACGCATCTCTTCCAGCTTCGCGATGCGGGCTTCGCATTTGCGCAGGTCTGACCGCAGTGTCGCGATATCGTCGCGGCTGGCGCGTTTGGGCTTCGCAGCGGCCTTGTCGCGGGCGGGTTTGGGGTCACCAGCCAGCAAAAAGGTACGGTAGCTTTCCAGATCGCCCTCGTAGGGTTGAACATGGCCGCCCGACACCAGCCAGAGCCGATCTGCGACAAGCGACAGCAGGTGCATATCGTGACTGACCAGCACCACAGCACCGCTATACGCCGTCAATGCATCGACCAGTGCCTCTCGGCTTTCAATATCAAGGTGGTTTGTCGGCTCGTCCAGAATCAGCATATGTGGCGCATCGAGCGTCGCCAGCAGCAATGACAGTCGGGCCTTCTGCCCGCCCGACAGGCGCTGGACTTCGGTATCTGCCTGATCGGCCATCAGGCCAAACCCGGCAAGCCGTGCGCGCAGTTTGGGGGGGGCCTGATCGGGGCGCGCGCGTTGCAAATGTTGCAGCGGTGTTTCGTCAAGTTCCAGTTCATCCACCTGATGCTGGGCGAAATACCCGACCCGCAATTTCGCTGCGCGGGTTATGGTGCCCTGGCCCTCAAGCTTCTCGGCCAGCAATTTTGACAGCGTGGATTTGCCTTCCCCGTTTCGCCCGAGCAGGGCTATCCGGTCATCCTGATCGATCCGAAGGTTCAGGTTTCGCAGAACAGGGGCGCCGCCATAGCCGACCGAAACGCCTTCGAGGCGCAGGATGGGCGGCGACAGTTCTTCCGGCGCCGGAAAGGTGAAGACATGGCGCGCGGCTTCGGATGGCGGCGTGATCGGTGTCAGCTTTTCCAGCATCTTCAGACGGGATTGCGCCTGCTTGGCTTTTGTTGCCTGTGCACGAAAGCGGTCGACGAATTTCTGCATATGCGCACGCTGCGCCGCAACCTTGCTGGCTTCGGCAGCAAGTACGGCACGCTGTTCGGCACGGGTGCGCGCAAACCGGTCATAGCCCCCGGAATACAACGTCAATTTACGGTCTTCGAGATGCAGGATATGGTCCACCGCGCGGTTCAGAAGGCCGCGATCGTGGCTGATGATCAGGATTGTGTGCGGGTATTTCGCCAGATAGCTTTCAAGCCACAAGGCGCCTTCCAGATCCAGATAGTTGGTCGGTTCGTCCAGCAAAAGCAGATCAGGCTGCGCAAAGAGGACCCCCGCCAGCGCCACCCGCATCCGCCACCCGCCTGAAAAGTCGGAACAGGGGCGCAATTGCGCCTCGGCGTCAAACCCCAGACCTTTCAGGATCGCGCTTGCGCGGCCTTCGGCAGACCAGGCATCAATATCGGCCAGCCTGGTCTGAATTGTCGCGATCCGTGTTGGATCTGTCGCTGTTTCGGCTTCGGCCATCAGGCTGGCGCGTTCGGTATCTGCCTCAAGGACGGTATCGATCAGCGAGGTGGCAGAAGAGGGCACTTCCTGTGCCACGCCACCGATCCGCGCGCGCGAGGGCAGGGAAATACTGCCACCTTCCAGCGCCAGTTCCCCCCGGATCAGCCGAAAGAGCGTGGTCTTGCCTGTCCCGTTGCGCCCGACCAGGCCAATCTTGTGCCCTGTCGGAATATTGGCGGATGCCGCCTCGAACAGCGGGCGGCCTTCTATTGAATAGGTGAGATCACTGATGCTTAACATGCGCTGCACCTGCCTGCTTGGTGCGGGCGCGTCAAGCCCTCTGTCAGCGTATCGCGCGCTGCGGCACGGGTATTGCTTCGTTTGGCGATGCTGGCCGTGCTTCAGCCTTACAGGCGCAACAGCGTATCCACCAGCGGGTTGGGAAAGCGACGTGACAGGGTTATCGCGTGAAAGCTTTCGAGCAATCCTTCGATCTGTGCAACTTCGACCAGCCGTCCCGAAGCCAGTTCGTCGCGAACGGCAATCGGCGGCAGCACTGCAATGCCAACGCCTTCGCGCGCCAGCAGGCGCATCATCGCAATGTCATCCACTTCAGCCGCGATCTGCAGGCTGAACCTGTAGCGCGATGCC
>SKWJ01000081.1 GCA_007128995.1 Paracoccaceae bacterium | reverse complement strand
GAAGTTGTTGTCGATGGAAATATCGAGCGGGTCATGGCCCGGCTTTTCAACGAGGATACGCCGCTACCTGCTGCCAAGCCCTTGCTGACCACTTATGCTGCGCGTCTGACCCCGACCCTGCGGCCCGGAGATTACGCGCAGGCGCTGATGGATATCGGGGCGACGCTCTGCACGCCGCGCAACCCGGCATGTGGTATTTGTCCGTTGCGTTCCCCTTGCGCCGCACGTGCTGAAGGGACAGCGCCGGAATTGCCGCGCAAATCCCCAAAAGTGACAAAGCCAACACGGAAAGGGATCGTCTATCTTGGACGCCGGTCAGATGGTGCATGGTTGATGGAGCGTCGTCCCCCACGCGGTTTGCTGGGGGGCATGCTGGGCTGGCCTGGAAGCGACTGGCTGGAGATCTTGCCTTTGGATAACCCACCCTTGGCCGCGAATTGGCAGGCGGTCCCAGGCGAAGTGCGTCATACATTCACGCATTTTCATCTGCGCCTTGCGCTGCGCGTGGCGCATCTGCCGATGACGACGCCGGGCTTTTTTGTCGCACCTGACGCGTTCGACCCGAATGCGCTGCCAACGCTGATGCGCAAGGCGCATGCGCTGGGCGCCCCGTTTCTGGATTTGATGGAGGTCTGATGAAAATGGATGAATCCGCAACTGAAAATTACGTTCTCACGCACACGATGCTGCGCATCAAAGACCCTGCGCGCTCGCTCGCGTTTTATCGCGATGTGCTGGGGTTTCGGCTGATCACACGACTGGATTTCGCAGAGGCCAGATTTTCGCTCTATTTCCTGCAACCGCGCGGCCATTCGGATAAGGCCGATGGCAGCTTGTCAGATACGTTCAGCCGCAAGGGACTACTTGAACTGACCCATAATTGGGGCTCTGAAACAGATGACACACAGCTTCATTCAGGCAATACCGATCCCAAGGGTTTTGGGCATATCTGCATGGCTGTCCCTGATATAGAGGCTGCCTGTGCACGGTTTGAGGCGTTGGGTGTGACGTTTCAGAAGCCGCTTGGGGCAGGTGGCATGAAGGAAATCGCCTTTATTCTTGATCCGGACGGCTATTGGATAGAGATCGTCCAGCCGTCACTCATGGACAAGTTGCTTGGTAACCACAAGGCATGAGTTGACACACCGACGGACGCTCGCGCCCATTTGACGCCCTTTGGCAGCTTCGGACTTGCGATTGGGGCGGTGCGCGCTAATTTTTGCGCATGGAACAAACGGAAATTCTTTATAATGGGCGGTGTCCGATTTGCGCAGCAGAGATTGCGCATTACCGCACCGCTGCGCAGCAAGCGGGCGCTCCGCTGTCATTCACGGAGCTTCATGACACTGATCTGGCGGGGTGGGGGCTGACTGCGGATCAGGCAAAGCGCAGGCTGCATGCGCGCCAACGCGGCCAGATCATATCGGGCTTTCCTGCCTTCCTGATCGTCTGGCGCGAATTGCCAAGGCTGCGCTGGCTGGCGCGGCTTTTCTCTGTGCCGGGTCTGCACTTCGCGGCCGATCTGGGCTACAATTGGATTGCCGCACCCTTGCTCTACAGGCTTCACAAACGGCGAGAAGCGCGCCTGTCATGAGCGCGGTTTGTTGACTTAAACCCATAAGCCCAAATAACCAAGGCGCCCCTCCTGCAGAGGCTTCGGTGTGGCGGGATGGCACGTGCTGCGTATAGCCCGTGGGGGAACTCCAATGCCGTTTACCCAGTCGATCGTCAGACGAATTGTTCGCGGATCAGACGCTCTTCCAGACCATGGCCGGGATCGAACAGCAGTTTGTGGCCGATGTCGCGTGCCGATGTGATATCTACACGCAAAACATTGCGCACTGACCGGCTATCGGCATCTGCCATGACGGGGCGACGTTCGGGGTCGATAACTTCAAACCGGACACGCGAGCTTTTGGGCAGCAACGCGCCGCGCCATCTGCGCGGCCGGAAGGCCGCGACCGGGGTCAAGGCCAGCACATCCGCACCAATCGGTAGGATCGGGCCATGTGCTGAGTAATTATAGGCAGTTGATCCAGCCGGAGTGCTGAGCATAGCGCCGTCGCAAACCAGTTCATCCAGCCTTTGCTTGCCATCGACAATGATACGCAGTTTTGCAGCCTGTGCCCCTTGGCGTAGCAGTGACACCTCGTTGATCGCAAGTGCTTCGGTGACAGAGCCGTCAATCCGCATGGCCTGCATGCGCAGCGGATTGAGAACTGCCATCTCCGCCTGATCCAGCCGATCAAGCAATCCGTCGATTTGCCAGGCATTCATCAGGAACCCGACTGTTCCGCGATTCATGCCATAGACAGGAATGTCGAGATGCTGGGTTGCGTGAAGCGTCTGCAGCATGAACTCATCCCCCCCAAGGGCGATGATCACATCTGCCTCATCCGGCGCGACAGTGTCGAAGCGCCACTTCAGGGCCGCCAGCGCTTCCTGTGCATCCGGGGCGCCGCTGGCCAGAAATGCAAGCTTGGGTGGCATGCGCTCTCCCGTGGTTTCGTGCCCACTTGTCGCGCGCATCAGGAGGCTTGGCAAGTGCGTTCCGATAGGCGTCATTCGCAGCCAATCAGGGACAAACTTCCTGTTCGTGTCGCCGCAGCAGGGCCGAGTGACGCAAACAAGCCTTTGCGCGCGCGCCGCAATGCGCTAATTGAGCGCCAAGACAAGTATCAACTCTCCGGAGGCTGCCACATGGATCAAACAACCCGTGACACTGGTTTTTTCACAGAAGATGTGGAAAGCCGCGACCCAGAACTCTTTGCTGCGATAGGTGCCGAGCTTGGCCGTCAGCGCGACGAGATCGAATTGATCGCATCCGAGAACATCGTGTCGAAGGCCGTCATGCAGGCGCAAGGGTCGGTTCTGACGAATAAATATGCCGAAGGCTATCCGGGGCGTCGCTATTACGGTGGCTGCCAGTATGTCGATGTCGCGGAAAATCTGGCGATCGGCCGCGCGTGCGAATTGTTCAAATGCAGCTTCGCCAATGTGCAGCCCAATTCCGGCTCTCAGGCCAATCAAGGTGTGTTCACGGCGCTGCTGAAGCCAGGTGATACGATCCTTGGCATGTCGCTGGATGCGGGCGGGCATCTGACACATGGCGCAAAGCCCAACCAGTCGGGCAAATGGTTCAGCGCCGTGCAATACGGGGTGCGTGAGGCTGATCTTGAGGTCGATTATGATCAGATCGCAGCCCTTGCCGCTGAACATCAGCCAAAAATGCTGATCGCTGGGGGGTCTGCAATCCCGCGTATTCTCGATTTCAAACGCATGCGCGAGATCGCCGATTCGGTCGGTGCCTATCTTCTGGTGGATATGGCGCATTTCGCAGGACTGGTCGCTGCCGGGCTGTATCCGTCACCGTTTCCGCATGCCCATGTGGCGACAACGACGACACACAAGACCCTGCGTGGTCCGCGCGGTGGCATGATCCTGACCAATGATGAAGCCTTGGCGAAGAAGTTCAACTCTGCGATCTTCCCTGGTATTCAGGGCGGTCCGCTGATGCATGTGATCGCGGCCAAGGCCGTTGCCTTCGGCGAAGCTCTGCGGCCCGGGTTTCGGGAGTACCAGAAGCAGGTGATCGAGAATGCCAAGGCCTTGGCAGATCAGCTTGAAAAAGGTGGCCTTGCCACAGTGACAGGTGGCACAGATACACATTTGCTACTGGTCGATCTGCGTCCAAAAGGCGTGAAAGGCAATGCAACCGAAAAAGCCCTCGGGCGCGCCCATATCACCTGCAACAAGAACGGTATTCCCTTTGATACCGAAAGCCCGATGGTCACAAGCGGTATCCGTCTTGGAACGCCTGCGGGGACAACGCGGGGCTTCGGCACATCAGAATTCCGGCAAATCGCCGATTGGATCGTCCGTGTCGTTGATGGGTTGGCCACCAATGGCGAGGATGGAAACGGAGCGGTCGAAGCTCAGGTGAAAGCCGAGGTCGCAGAGCTTTGCGCACGGTTCCCGATCTATCCAGAGCTGTGAGCAGATGACTCCAGCGCGGGTCCGCCCGTACTGGAGTCGACACGCAATTCTGCATTGGGGGCACGCCTTG
>SKWJ01000047.1 GCA_007128995.1 Paracoccaceae bacterium | reverse complement strand
CTCGACGCTGATATTCTCTTGATTGCGATTCCCATGCAGCAAACCCGTGAGTTTCTCGAGGCCAACCGCGCAATGTTGGCAACGCGCACGCTTGTTGCGTGCTCGAAGGGCGTTGATCTTGATCTGATGATCGGGCCGGTCGGCGTTATCGGAACGGTTCTTCCCGATACGAAAGCGGCCCTGCTGACAGGACCAAGTTTTGCCGATGATATCGCACGCGGCTTACCGACTGCACTGACCCTTGCATGTTCCGACAAGACGACAGGGCAGCAGCTTCAGGAAACGCTCTCGACCCAGAATCTGCGGCTTTATCGCAATGAAGATGTCATCGGCGCGGAACTCGGCGGCGCTTTGAAGAATGTCATCGCGATTGCAGCAGGGGTCACGATAGGCGCGGGCTTGGGCGAATCGGCGCGCGCCGCACTGATGGCGAGAGGCTACGCGGAAATGCAGCGCCTTGCCATGGCGCTGGGTGCGCAGCCCGAAACACTGGCCGGACTGTCAGGGCTGGGCGATCTGATCCTGACATGTGGGTCGGAAAAATCGCGGAACTTCCGCTTTGGTCTGGCATTGGGGCGCGGCGAAACCTTTGATACCGCAACGACCGTCGAAGGTGCTGCGACAGCGCGCGCGGTGGCGCGGCTGGCCCCTTCTCATGGCTTGGATATGCCGATCACCCGGATGGTTGCGGCGCTCGTAGAGGGGTATCTGACATTGCCAGAGGCGCTTTCCGCACTGCTGGCCCGCCCATTGACTGATGAATGAAAGGACAACATCATGCCCCTCTACATGCTGCATTGTATCGACAAACCTGACACGCTGGACCTCAGAATGGCGACGCGCGACGCCCATCTGGCCTATGTTTCGCAAACCGGTTGTGTGCGACAGGCCGGCCCACTTCTGGACAATGAAGGTCAGATGGCGGGATCACTGATCATTCTCGAACTGCCCGATCTTCAGGCCGCCACAGATTGGAGCGCGCAGGACCCCTATGCGCAGGCGGGCCTCTTCGCTGCAACCCATGTGCAGGAATGGAAAAAGGTGATCGGCTGATGCGCTTCTGGCTGATGAAATCCGAACCGGATGTGTTTTCGTGGGACGATCTGGTGGCAAAGGGACAGCATGGCGAGGAATGGGACGGCGTCCGAAACTATCAGGCGCGCAACATGATGCGCGATATGGCGCTTGGAGACCTTATCTTTTTCTACCACAGCCAGACCGACAAGGCGATTGTCGGTATCTGCGAGGTCTGTGCGGAAGTGCACCCGGACAGCACGACAGATGATCCACGCTGGGAATGCGTGGATGTGCGCGCGGTCCAGCCCTTGCCGCGCGCCGTGAGCCTTGAGATGTGCAAGAATGAGCCCCGCTTGTCGGACATGGCCCTGCTGCGGCAGTCCCGCTTGTCAGTGCAGCCGGTTTCGGCTGAAGAATGGGCCGTGATATGTGAACTGGGGGGCGTGCAAGCCTGATCGGCAACCGCAAACTCTGCCCTGTCGGCCCGCCCTCGCCAGAGTGGCGACCGATCAGGCTGAGGCAATACGAGAGCGCAGCGACGGGCTGCGGTGCGGGACCCGTTTGTCAGGTGGCGAAGACTAGCCGCGCTGTGACAGAAGCGTGCTCAACCAGTCAGGGTCCATTTCGGGGACCGAAGATAGCAACAGTTCCGTGTATGGCGCATGGGGCGGTTCAAAAATCTGTGCTTTCGGGCCCTGTTCAACGATGCGGCCATGTTGCATCACCACCACGTCATCCGCGATCGCTCTGACTGTGGCCAGATCATGCGTTATGAACATATATGTGAGCCCCAGATCACGTTGCAGCCTGTCCAGAAGCCTCAATATGCCCTCCTGTACGATCTGATCGAGCGCGCTTGTCACTTCATCGCAGATGATCAGTCGTGGTTCTGCCGCCAGCGCGCGGGCAATTCCGACGCGTTGCTTCTGACCGCCTGAAAGCTCTGACGGCAGGCGGTTGATAAAGGCGTCCGGCTCCAGTTCGATCAGCGACAACAGCTCTCTGATCCGTTCGGTCAGCTTGCGGCCGTCAAGGCCGAGATACATTTGCGCTGGCCGCCCGATCAGTTCTCGCAGGGTCAGTTTTGGGTTCAGGGCCGTATCGGCCATCTGATAGATCATCTGGCATTGGCGCAGCTGATCGCGTGACCGGGATCTGTAATCGGGTGGCAAAGGCACGCCCTCCAGCGAAACCTGCCCCAAGCGCGGTGGCAAAAGCCCCGTGATAACACGCGCCACTGTCGACTTCCCCGATCCGCTTTCACCGACCACGGCAACGGTCCGGCCGGGATAGAGGTCAAAGCTCAGATCATGCAGGATATCGACCTTGCCATAGCCCGCACTGACATTCTTCACCGACACCAGTGCCTGCCCGCTCGGGGCAGGCATTTCAGCACGTGCGAAACTACGCACCGCCCAAAGGCTTTTTGTATACTCCGCCTGTGGCGCGGCCAGCATTGCGCGGGTGTCGGCCTCTTCTACCTCCTTGCCGTGCAAGAGGATCTTGATGCGGTCGGCCATCTGCGCAACGACGGCAAGGTCATGCGTAATATAGATTGCCGCAGTGTCGTATTCGCGGACAATATCCCGAATGGCGGCAAGAACCTCAATCTGGGTCGTGACATCCAGCGCCGTGGTCGGTTCATCAAAAATGATGAGATCAGGGTGGCAGGCCATGGCCATGGCTGTCATCGCGCGTTGCAATTGCCCGCCTGAAACCTGATGTGGATATCGAAACCCGATCATGTCCGGTTCCGGAAGTTGCATCTTTCGGTAAAGGGTGATCGCTTCCGCCTCTGCCTGTCGGCGGGAAAAGGCGCCGCTACCCACCGGCGTCTCGCAATACTGATCGATCAGCTTGTGGGCCGGGTTGAAACTTGCGGCTGCGGACTGCGCAACATAGGCAATGCGCCGACCGCGCAGGCGCCGTTTGGCACCCTCGCTTGCGCGGCGCAGGTCGATCCCGTCAAACTGGATCTCCCCCCCCGAAATCCGGCAGCCATCGCGTGCAAAACCCATTGCCGCCAGACCCAGGGTGGATTTTCCCGCACCTGATTCGCCGATAAGGCCCAACACCTCGCCGCGCCGCAAGGTCAGATCAATATCCCTGATGATCGGCAACCATTCCTCACCAGCGCGGCCATCTACCCTCAGGCCCTCGATGCTCAGCAAGACATCTCCCGCCATTATCCCTGCTCCTTCAGGCCAGAGGCGCGATATAGCTGCCAGTCGACGACAAAATTTACGGCCACTGTCAACAGAGCAATAGCACCGGCGGGCAATAGCGGTGTCACATTCCCGAATGTGATCAGTGTCGCGTTATCGCGCACCATACTGCCCCAGTCCGCCGTGGGTGGTTGAATCCCCAGCCCGAGAAACGACAGTGATGAGATTGTCAAAAAGACAAAACAGAAGCGCAGACCGAATTCCGCAACCAAGGGTGCCAAGGCATTCGGCAGAATTTCATGCCGGATAAGATACCAATTGCCCTCTCCGCGAAGGCGCGCCGCTTCAATGAAGTCCATTACGACAATACCCTGCGCCACTGAGCGGGCAATCCTGTAGACGCGCGTCGCATCGACTGCAGCAATCACGAGGATCAATGTCAGAATGGAAGTGCCGAAAATTGTCAGCAGCAGAAGCGAAAAAATAAGCGAGGGAATTGCCATCAGGGCATCGACAAAGCGCGAGAGAAGCTGGTCGAGCCAGCCTCCCCGCAAGGCTGCCCAAAGACCCAGCATTGTCCCCACCAGAAAGGCCAGCGCAGTCGTCGCAAAGGCAATGCCGACAGTGTTGCGCGCGCCATAGATCAAACGAGACAGCATATCGCGCCCCAGCCTGTCAGTCCCCAGCCAATGGGTGCTGTCCCAGGGCTGGAACTGGCTGCCCACGACCGCGCGTTCCGGGAAAGGCGCCAGCAGCGGCGCGGCCAGCGCCACCACGACATAGATCAGGATCACCAGCACCCCGAAAGCGGCCGTCAACGGCATGTCGCGCGCAATCCGGCTCCACCCCCGCGTCAGGAAACGGGCAAGCGCTGCGCGCCACAGCCATGCCAGCGGGATACTGG
>SKWJ01000396.1 GCA_007128995.1 Paracoccaceae bacterium | reverse complement strand
TGGACAAATCGGCCTGGCTGCTGTTGATCGTCCCGATCACGTGGTCGCTGCCATCATTCTCTGACGACGCAGAGACCGACTGATTGAGGCTATCTATCAGGTAGCTGAACTGCTGCATCAGCCCGGAGACGGAATCTTCGACATAACGATTCGAATGATCAATATGCCGCGACCATATGGGCAGAGACTCGCCCACCAGCTGCTCCAGCGTTCCGTCCGGCGCGGCCGCCTCAAGCGCCTGAATCTCAGCACTGGCGTGATCCATTTGGCGTCGGTGCAACCACCAGGCGCCCGCAGCGGCCACCACCACTGACCCAAGACCCAGGGCAGCGCTGACCAGACTGAAACCTGCCAGCGCCCAGAGGCTGACCACAGCCATCAGCACGGGCACAAACACGACGACCAGCGTGCTTCGCCCTTGTGCTTGCGCCTCCTTGATCGGGCTAACTTGGCTAGCCTGCATACCGTCCACACCCTCTTTTCGCGATTTTAGCATAGCTCGAACCCTCAATTCTCACGACTCTCGAGCAGGATGTGCAAGCCCGGTGCCAGAGGGTCACTACCCCTCTGCACCCGCTGCGGCAAGCCTGTGCCGGATCTGTCTGGCCCGCGATGATGCGCGCGGTGCCAGACCCGTTCGTCGCTCGGCGGTTGCTGCGGGTCGGTGATGCTGCGCTGGCGCGCGACCCGATCGCATCGCACGGGCTTGTCCATGCGATGCGCAGTGGCGCACAGGCGGCGGCTGCTATTGCAACCCTGCTGGACCCGGCAGGTGATGACATGGCCGCAAGGGCCTTCATCCGTGCCCGGCACACTGACGCAACCAATGCCGCGCACCGATCAACCGCCCAGGCCTATGCCGATCAATCGCGATACCGGGGCGGCTTCTGGCCAGATACTGTGTCAACGCGCCCGGCCTTTCAGGCGCACCCGACCGCGCCGCCTGATCCGACATGTCGGGTCAGATTGTTGCCATTGCGCCGCTTGCCCGCGCTCGACGGTGGTCAGATCCGCTGGCGCAAAGCGATCTGGCTTGCGCGCAGCCAGCGCGGCGCTGTGCAGTTTGGCCAGCTTGGGGCCGAATATCTGGCTCAAGCCCTGTTTCCACCGGCCAGCGTTGCCGTGCAGCGCGCCCGGTTGGAGCGAAAAATCGGCACAAGCGCAGCCCGCGCCCTCATCGACGACCTGTTGTCAGAAGGCGCCCTTGTCGCAGAGGGCACGTCACCAGCCTCTCAGCCCAGCAGTGCCTTTGCGCGCAGAACATCCGCGCCCTGATCATGCGACGTCATGCGCTGGAATGTGGCCTGCAACAGCTTGCGGGTTGCATCTGACGGCGAAAGCTCTGCGATGTCGCAGGCGATGCGCAGCGCCAGCATATGTGCACCCATATCATCGGCGACGCGATGTGCCGCCGCCAGATCCGCCAGACCGTCGTCCAGCCTGCCCTCCGCCACCCGCAGCTGGGCGCGCAGACGCATCAGTTCGGGGCGGACCATTGCTTCGCCAGTCGCATCTTGCACCTGTTCGGCATGATCGAGCGCCGATGCTGCCGCAAGACGGTGATCGCCCATCAACAGCGCGCGCGCCAGAATCGCGCCTGAAATCGGCTGATAGTTGTAGGGATTAACCTGCTGCAGCTCTGCATGCCGGGCATGCAGTGATTTCAGGGCGCCAGCGTCTGCGGGGGTCTGCCCGCAAATGAGGGCAGCAGCCTCGGCCATGAAGCCACTTGCGCCCCGCATGACGGCCAGATCATGCATTTTTCCCAGATCAAGGGCTTCCGTGCCGCAGGCTATCGCTTCCGGACCATTGCCCGCCAGCGCCATCAGCATGGCCCGAAACAACAGGGCCTGCCCAAGTGAATGGACATGTTCGATACGCCGCGAATGGGCGACTGCGAACGCGCTCGAAGCCTCTGCGGCGACCGGATCGCCGTGAAGCCATTCCGCGAAAGACAGGAAAACGGCACAGATCTCTGCCTGATCATAGCCATGCACATGTGTCAGATGCAGATGCCTGGCTTCGTCATACTGGGCCAGTGCGGCGCGCAGTTTTTCAACCCCTTCGGCGAATGCGCCGGTATGAAGTGCGACAGAGCCCGCTCCACGCAGACCGATCATCGCAAATGTCGCGTTTTGCGTGGCCTGCGCCGTGTCCAACAACCGCTCTGCCCAAGTCTCAGCAACAGCATAGTCGGCCCGCACCAGAGCATGGGCCAACAGGCCATTGAGCGCGACCAGTTCACTCTGGCTGTCCCCTATGCTGCGGGCAAGCTCGAGCTGTTGCTGGCTCAGGGCGCCCACCTCGTCCGAAGCGATCCCGATACGCGCCCGGCAGACCGAGGATTGTGCTGTCAGCACCTTCAGCCGAAGGCGGGTGAAAGCTGGCGTTGTGTCCAGACGGTCCAGTGATACAAGTGCCTGTTCCAGAAAATAGGCTGCCTCGATCATCGCAGATCTTTGCAAGGCGGCTGCACCAGCGGCATAGGCCAGCGGCGCCGCCTTGGCGTGCTGGCCTGCCTGATAGGCATGCCATGAGAGTTTGGCGGCCTGATCGCCCGTTACATCGGCATCAGGTTCGTTCAGCACATTGAAAACCGCCAGATGCAAGGACTCTCGGCTGGATTTGACAAGCCGTTCATAACAGACGTCCCGGTAGAGGCTGTGGGACAGGGTAAGCCGGTCATCCTCTCGGGGGCCTGCGGTCTGGGCGATGCCGGCCTCGATCAATTCCTGCACGGCGTCATCCATATCATGGGGCGGGACACCAAGAACCTGTGCCAGATCGGATTTGCGCGTCGGTTCGTTGAACACGGCCAGCGCCGCCGCTGCCCGCTGGCCCAGCTTCAGCATGTCAAGCCGGTTCGCGATGCTTTCATAAATCGATGCTGGCACCTGAACTGTCTGCGCCAATGGGTCGCTGTTCCATTGCGGGGCAGAGCGGGCCAGTGTTTCCAGCATCAGCGGATTTCCGTTGCTGCGGCTCAGCATCTGACGCATGACCCGGTCTGGAAGCGTGAGCGAGCCAAGATGACGCTCCAGCAGCTTGCCTGCATCTTCCTGTGTCAGACCTGCAAGCCTGATCTCGGCCCGTTCCGGTGCGCTGGACCAGAGCGGGTCATCCCTGTTGCGCGATGTGCACAGCATCATCACCCCTGTGCCTGCGGCCTTCTGTGCGCATGCGTCCAGCAACTCGCGCGTGGTCGGGTCAGACCAGTGTCCATCCTCGATCACGATCAGGCGGGGGCCATTTTCTGTGTCGACAAGCAGATCTGCAACAGCGTCCAGAAACAGCGCGCGAAGCCGTGCTGGCGGCTGCGCAGGCGGGGTGCTGGCCAGACCAAGAAACGCAGCGACAGCTTCAAGATGCTCGGGCGAGGCCTGTCTGAAAAGCCTGTTCAGCGCGTCGCGCCGATGCGCTGGGTCTGTATCTGCCGCGCCCCCAATCAGCGTATCAAGCCATGTAATGATCGGATGCAGGGGCATGCTTTCGGTAAGCGGATCGCACCTGATCTGGATAACGCTGGCGCTCCCTCGGGTCAGTCGGCCAACCACATCATTGATGAGGGTCGATTTTCCGATCCCCGCGTCGCCAGAAACCAGCGCACATACCGATCGCTGGTGTTGCGCCTGTTCCCAAAGCTGCACAATCTGTTGCGTCTGCGCGCGATAGGCGCTGGGAATGCTGTCCGCAAGGGGAACATGCTGAGCTGACCACTGCCCGGAAATGACTTCGGAAATCTGGATCTTGTTGGAAAAGCCCTTGAGCTCGGCAGGGGGCAGGGACTGAAAGGCGAAGCCCTGCGCAGACAGGGCCCGTGTGGTGTCATCCACAAGAATGGCGCCTGGACGCGCGAAATTCTGCAATCTGGATGCCCGGTTCACGGGGGAACCGATCAGTTGCAGGTCGCGGTTCGGGTCCTTGTCGGGATAGCCAATCAGCGCCGTGCCACTTGCGATCCCGAACCTGGCCTCTATGCGCACCTGCACTTGGCCGATCATGCGCGGCGGCTCGGTTTCCAGTGCATTGCGCAAGGCCAGCGCCGCGCCAATGGCGCGATCTGCAATTTTGCTGCGGGCCAAGGGAAAGCA
>SKWJ01000372.1 GCA_007128995.1 Paracoccaceae bacterium | reverse complement strand
TCAAAGCAGTCGCTGAGGAAAGGTGCAGCATGCAACATGAACAGCCCCATTTCGAAGCGTCAGGCAGCTTGCAGCATGAGTTATGTGATCGGATGCAGGCGGTGAGCCGACGGTAACGATGCTATATGGTATCTGCGGCATTGTGTAGACGCGGTCGGTGAACATGCCGAAAAAACCGGCGGTATTGTGCTACTTTGTTATTTTTGTCGGCAACTGTTAAAACTGCCGTTAGCCGTGACTGCTACGAAATACACCACAGTCTATCCGGTTACTGGAAAAACGTCATCAGGTTCAATCATTTCGAGCAAATTCTCCACTGCGGGCAGGTCTGCCGCTTCGGAATGACAAAGCAGATAGACGCCAACAGGCTCTGGCGCATCGAGAATTTCAACAGCAACAAGCCTTGGATCGCTTCCAAATTCTCCACTCAGAACGAACCCAAAGCCCAAACCAGCCGCAACGGCTTCTTTGACGCCTTCTCGCGTGGGGATCGTAATTACCTTATCGGCAAATTGACTATGCCTGTTGAAGGCTTGCTCCGCCAGCGCTTTAGTCATTGATCCGGGCTCGCGAATGAGAAGTTGAACATCGGAAATCTGTGAAATCGACACTGATGTCTCGCGCGCCAACGGATGCCCATTTGGAACGCAGAGCATCAGCTTTTGCGTCGCGATGCGTCGCGCAATCAGATCCTGCGGCACGGATAATAATGAAGTCACGGCAACATCCAGACGACATTGCCGCAACCCCTCAAACAAGGCCGCCGTATTTCCAAACTGATACTCGATATCGATTGCCGGATATTTCTCCCGAAACCGAGCGATCAACGGAATGGCAAATGCTGGCGTTGCATATCCTACCGATAGTTTCCCTCCCTTCAGACCAAGAAGGTCCGATGCTGTCGCTTCAAGTTCATCCACGCGGGCGATCACCAGTCGGGCCCGATGATAAATCTCGCGTCCGGGATCAGCGAGGGCGACGCCTGAACGACGATCAAGCAGGCGCAATCCACACGCAACTTCAAAATTGCGCACCCTCTGAGAGACGGCAGGCTGAGATACCTCCAGATGACGGGCCGTGAGCGAAAAACTCCCGTATTCAACCACGGCCACGAATGCGCGCACGTCGTTGAGCGAATTCAAAGTGAGTGCTGCGGCCGCCTTTTCAGCATCCGGCTTCGGGATTTGCAGCCCTGTCATGGCGGCGTCATGCGAATCACTTATGTCATTCTCCATTCTATAAGAAATCTAGATGTATCAGCAAGGCCCACTCAATCGAGCTACCCCGTCCCTATCTCACATGCAAATACCCTGGAGATCAATCATGCCGACCATCACAAAGCGGGACTTCCTTTTGGCAATCGGAGCCACGGTTGCCGCAAGTGGCACCTCAAGCCTTCTCATGTCCGGCAGAGCGTATGCCGGTACGCCTGACTGGGCAACGCTTCCGGCAGGCGCGACCCCAAAGCACGGCGGCAAGCTTGTTTACGCACAGACCTATCCAAACTGGGCAATCGGGTCTTCGGATCGCGGAGAGCACCCCTATTACTGGATAGATCTGCTGACACGATCTGTATGGAACTGCCTGACCTGGGTTGATCACGATTATACTGTCAGATCGGAACTGGCGACCGATTGGGCGCCTGCTGACGAAACGATGGCCGTGTGGGATTTCACCCTGCGCGAGGGCGTCCGGTTTCACAATGGCAAGGAAATGACATCGGAGGATGTTGTGTCGTCCTTCAAGGCCCATGTCGCACAGCGCGGGTCTGGCTTTGCTACCAATTGGATTGCCGATGTCGAAGCGACAGGGCGCTATTCTGTCCGGATGCATCTGACCGGCGGATATGCCGAATGGCCTTATGTCGTGGCCGAATACAGGTTGACAATCTGGCCGGCAGGCGAGGCAGAGAGCCTTGGCTTCGACGGAATTGGAACTGGCCCCTATCGACTGATTGACGTCGATAACAAACGCGGTTTCCGGGCCGTCCGCTTTGACGACTACTGGATGGAAGGTCGTCCTTTTGCTGATGAGCTCGAGGGCTACATCACCGCGTCACAGACTGCAATCAATGGATTCAGGGCCGGGCAGTTCAACGCCGTATTCAACATCGATCCAACCACTGCAGGCCAATACCGTGATGCGGGCGGCGAGGTTCACATGTCGCCGGGCGGTGATCAGTTTCTCCTCACCATGCCGAAAAACATCGACATGGTCTGGAATGATCCGAAAGTGCGCAAGGCATTGTCGCTCGCGATTGATCGGGATGCGATCAACCGGATCGTCTACAACGACCCGGACAGTTGGGTTGGCAACGATACCCATATGACAGCACTCAACCCGGAATTCCTGCCCCGTGACATTGCGCAAGATGTCGATGAGGCGCGCCGCCTGCTTGCAGAAGCGGGCTATCCGGACGGGGTCACGCTGCCAACCATTGTATTCTGTCCTTCGTTTCCCGAAGAGCCGCGGATCATGGCGATTGTGTCAGAATCCGTGCGCCGCGCAGGCATCACACTCGAGATCCGGGAAATGCCATGCGACGGGTTCAATGACTATGTCCTCGCAGTGAATGCACCAGTCGGCAGACCCCGTCGCAGCCTTGTTGGCCCTCGCAACCCGGCGATCAACATGGGCCGTATGGACTTCGCAGGGACAAGCACAGAACCCGGCGGCTGGCATGGAGAGATGGCAGAACGCTACAGCACTCTCTATGCTCAGGCCGTGGCAGAACCTGACGACGCGCGACGCTTCGAGATGTTTCAGGAATTGCAGCGTATTGCCCATCAAGACACGCCTGCAATCATGTTGGGCGGTCGACGCAACATGCTGGCGCATCGCCCAGAGGTTGTAAATCTGCGCTCTCATTCGCAGAACTGGTCGAGCCGCTTCGACGACTTCTGGATCGCAAGCTGATCCGAGCAATCCATGGTCCGAACCGGGGGGCAATCCGCCTTCCGGTTCGCGTGTCGACAAAGGGCTGACAAATGGACCGCATTCTGATCATGATCTTTGGGCGATTGTTGCTGGCCTGCCTCATTCTAAGCCTTGTCGCGCTGGCAGTGTTCATCGGCACGGAAATCCTTCCCGGAGATGCAATTACCGCCACAATTCCTCAGGATGAACTGATGTTCTATTCCGAGGCCGATCTCGCGCAGTTGCGCGCGGCCGCAGGTCTGGATCGCCCAGCATGGATACGCTTCGCGGATTTGTGGTGGGGATTGTTCACGTTTGATTTCGGTGTGACGCTGACGCGACAGGAACCAGTCATAGACCGTATCTATCATCCATTGATGAATTCTTTGATCATGGCGGGGCTGACAACTGTTGTCGTGCTGGTGATCTCGATCAGTCTTGGCATCGTGGCAGCGCTGCGCCCAGGTGGTTGGCTTGACACGGGGCTGAGCGGAGCGACCCTGTTTGCTTACTCCATGCCAGATTTTGTTGTCGGAAATGTTTTTGTAATCGTCTTTGCTGTCTGGCTGGGTCTCGTGCCAGCCGTGATCCTGTTCAACACGAATGCGCCATCGCTGACTGTTCTGGGTGCCAGTGTGCTGCCGGTCATGGCGCTATGCATCTCGGGTGTCGCCTATCAGTTCCGACTGTTGCGCACGGGCATGATTGACGCGCTTTCATCGGAATTCGTCGAACGCGCCAAACTCTCGGGGATGTCAAAACTGCGGATCGCCCTGGTCCATGCTCTGCCCATCGCGGTGATCCCTATGCTCAGTGGAACCGCCTATTTCGTTGCTGGCCTGATTTCGGGGACAGTGGTCATTGAAGCAGTCTTCAAATTCCCCGGGGCTGGTCTGGAACTCTTGCGGTCTCTGGCGCAGCGCGAGATCCCGACAGTTCAGGCGATTGCCTTTATGGCCGCTTTTGCTGTCGTTTTCACCAATTTGCTGGCTGATCTGGCGGTCTTGCTGCTTGATCCGCGCGTGCGCCGGGGAAGGACTTCCGATGTCTGATTTGTCGTCAGCACTACACAGAGATAGCTCTGCCAGCCTTTTTCCGCGCTCTCGTGGGATCGGACGCCGGATACTGAGAGATCCGATGGCGGTATTCGGGGTCACATTGGTAATCATCCACATCATTCTCGCGGTTTTCCATCCATGGATCG
>SKWJ01000521.1 GCA_007128995.1 Paracoccaceae bacterium | reverse complement strand
CCAGATCGTCAATAAAGGAAGCACCTTCGGTGATCTTGCCTTCGTCTACGCCCAGATGCTCGACCACGATCTTTTTTACACGATCTGCGATATCGCTCATGTTCTTCCCCTTAGGTTTTGCCGTTCAACGGCCTTGGAATTCCCTCGTCCACTGCCTGTCGCGCGGTGGTGCTGCGCGCCCAATAGGGCTAATGGCCATGCAGGTCAAGCCTCAAGGCCCGGACGCCGCAACGTCGCTATAGCACAGGGCCCGCGCGCCACAAATGCTTTCGGCGCACTCAGATCATTGCCATGCCGCCATTGATATGCAGGACAGCCCCAGTCACATAGCCGGCCTCGGAACTGGCCAGATACAGCACACCAGCGGCGATCTCCTCGGATGTGCCCATCCGGCCAGCTGGGATACGCTGGTTTATCGCGTCCTGTTGTGCAGGGGTCAACGCCTCGGTCATCGGGGTCGCGATGAAGCCGGGCGCGACGCAATTGACGGTAATCCCCCGCGACGCCACTTCCTGCGCCAGCGCCTTGGACAGCCCGACAAGCCCAGCCTTTGACGCCACATAATTGGCCTGTCCCGGATTTCCGGTCGCCCCGACAACCGAGGAGATATTGATGATCCGCCCCCAGCGGGCCTTCATCATGCCCCGCAGGCTGGCGCGCATCAGGCGCATCGCGGCGGTCAGATTGACATCCAGAACCTGTGACCATTGTTCATCGGACATGCGCATCATCAGTGTGTCGCGGGTGATGCCAGCATTATTGACCAGAATATCCAGCCCGCCCATCGCGTCGGCCGCAGCCTTGGGCAGTCCGTTCACGGCCTCTGGATCAGACAGATTGCACGGCAGCGCATGCGCCCGCGCGCCGAGTTCGGCAGCGAGCGCATGTAATGGACCTTCGCGCGTGCCCGAAAGCCCAACTGTCGCCCCGGCGCTGTGCAGCGCCCGCGCGATGTCCGCGCCGATACCGCCAGAGGCTCCGGTCACCAAGGCACATTTCCCGGTCAGATCAAACATTGCACTCCCTTTCGACTTCTGCATGTAATTGCAACATGGCGCGGTCTATACCAAGCCCACACTCGCTGCGCCATTATGAAGTTCCGGCTTCGCCCTGCAGGTGCGGGGTTTGGCAGAGCACGACCAAGGACGTTTGCATGCTGTTGTCCCGCAACCAACTGATAGACTTGTTTAACGTGGGGGTTGGCGCGGCTGATCCATGCGTCGCTGTTCAAAACCATTTCAGAATGCATCCTCCTCCTCCGGCAAAACAGGTATTTCTGCTGGCCGTGGGCAAGGCCGCCTGCGCCATGGCTGACGCGGCCCTGCCCTTTTTACCGAACCTGACGCACGCACTTATTGTGACGAATTACGAGAATGCCGCTGCCATTCCCGGGGTCGATCTGATTGCGGCAGGCCATCCAGTCCCCGATGAAAACGGGCTGCGCGCCGGGCTGCGGGTCGAAGAACTCCTGGCCCAAGCCGGGCCGGATGATCAGGTTCTGGTGTTGGTGTCCGGCGGCGGCTCTGCCTTGCTGCCAGCCCCGGTCGATGGGATAAGCCTCTCGGAAAAAGCCGAGGTTTCGCAGCTGCTGCTGGGTGCAGGGCTGGATATCGTCTTAATGAATGCGGTGCGCCAGCATCTCTCGCGGCTCAAGGGAGGGGGGCTTGTGCGACAGGCCGCGCCCGCCAGCGTAACCGCGCTGATCCTGTCCGATGTGATCGGCGATGATGTGCGCGCCATTGCATCGGGGCCGACCGCGGCGCCGATCATGGCGCGCAGCGAGGTTGTCGCAATGCTCAGGTTGCGTGGTATCTGGGACCACTTGCCAGCCAGCGCGCGTACAGCCCTTGAACGCGGTACGACAATGTCGGAAACCACAGCCGTTGCCCGAAACCATCTTGTCGGATCGAACGCGCTGTCGCTTCAGGCCATGGCGCAGGCCTGCCCCGCCGCGCGACTCGCCCCCGCGCCACTGGACGGTGATGTCGGCGCGGCTGCGGCACGGATCATCGCGCTTGCCAAGTCAGGACCCGGGATAACGCTGCTTGGTGGAGAAACGACTGTCAAACTGCAAGGAACCGGGCTCGGAGGACGCAATCAGGAACTGGCGTTGCGCGTTGCCTTGGGGCTGGAAGGTCACCAAGGGTGGCGATTCCTGTCGGCTGGCACTGATGGGCGCGATGGCCCGACCAAGGCTGCCGGTGCGATCGTGGACGGCAAGACCTGTGCGCAGATCCGCGCACAAGGCTGCGATCCGCAGGCATTGCTGGCCAACAATGACAGCTATCATGCACTTGAACTCGCACAGGCGCTTCTTGTCACCGGCGGCACCGGGACCAATGTCGCCGATTTGCAGATCATCAGTTGCGCGTAGGCACTTGCGAGACAAACACCTTTGGCATAAGCGAAGCGCCATGACACAGCATGATTTCTGCCTCATCATTGATTTCGGATCGCAAGTCACCCAGCTTATCGCGCGGCGGTTGCGCGAAAGCCGCGTCTATTGTGAAATTCATCCCTTCCAGAATGTCGATGCCGCCTTTCTGAAGGCACGCCAGCCAAAGGCAGTGATCCTCTCAGGCGGTCCCGGATCTGTGCCGCAGGCCGACAGCCCGCGCGCACCCGATTACCTGTTCGAGATGGGCGTCCCCCTGTTCGGGATCTGCTACGGCCAGCAGGTGATGATGGCACAGCTTGGCGGGTGTGTTGAATCGGGTCATCATGCGGAATTTGGTCGCGCTTATGTCGAACCCGCAAAAGAGCACAAGGCAGATGGCATTTTTGCCGGGCTTTTTGAGAGTGGCCGCGAACAGGTCTGGATGAGCCATGGCGACCGGGTCACCGTGCTCGCGCCTGGGTTTGACGTGATCGGAACCTCTCCGAATGCGCCCTTCGCGATGATTGCGGATGAAGCGCGCCGCTTCTACGCAGTGCAGTTTCATCCCGAAGTGCATCACACACCCAATGGCGCCCAGATGCTTGGCAATTTCCTGCGCCTTGCAGGGTTCAAGGGCGACTGGACAATGGGAGCCTATCGCGAGGAAGCCATCGCCAAGATCCGCGCACAGGTTGGCAGCAAGCGGGTGATCTGCGGGCTGTCGGGTGGTGTTGATTCGTCTGTTGCGGCAGTTCTGATCCATGAAGCGATCGGCGATCAGCTGACATGTGTTTTCGTCGATCATGGCTTGTTGCGCCAGAACGAGGCAGAGCAGGTCGTGAATATGTTCCGCGACACCTACAACATTCCCTTGATCCATGCTGACGAATCCGAGTTGTTCCTTGGTGCACTGGAAGGGATGTCGGACCCGGAAGCAAAACGAAAGACCATCGGCAAACTCTTCATCGATGTGTTCCAGAAATATGCGGCCCAGATCGAGGGTGCGGAGTTTCTGGCACAAGGAACGCTCTATCCGGATGTGATCGAATCGGTCAGCTTCTCTGGCGGGCCTTCGGTCACGATCAAATCGCACCACAATGTCGGCGGTTTGCCGGAAAAGATGGGGCTGAAACTGGTCGAGCCGCTGCGCGAGTTGTTCAAAGATGAGGTCCGCGCCCTTGGCCGTGAACTGGGCCTGCCTGATACGTTCATCGGACGACACCCGTTCCCGGGCCCGGGTCTGGCAATCCGCTGCCCCGGAGAGATCACCCGCGAAAAGCTGGAAATCCTGCGGCGCGCCGATGCGATCTATCTGGATCAGATCCGGCTGCACGGCCTTTACGATGACATCTGGCAGGCCTTTGCAGCCATCTTGCCGATGCGCACCGTCGGCGTGATGGGCGATGGTCGGACATATGACTATGCGCTTGCCCTGCGCGCTGTCACAAGTGTCGATGGCATGACTGCCGATTACTATCCTTTCACACATGAATTCCTTGGTGAAACATCGACACGGATCATCAACGAGGTTCGTGGGATCAATCGGGTCTTCTATGACTGCACGTCGAAACCCCCGGGTACCATCGAACTGGAGTGAACGGCTGGCCGCTCAGCGGCGCGTGCAGTTTCCTGATAACATGCTGTTGCACTGGCTGGGAAATGGTCAAAAAATCTTTCCCTTGCGAAACGCTCATGCTACGCAGTTTGCCAAGGCGGGACAAACCGCCGGGCCGGATAGCAGTGCT
>SKWJ01000007.1 GCA_007128995.1 Paracoccaceae bacterium | reverse complement strand
TTAACCAGCTTTCCGGATCATGCACCCCTGAACGTATATTTTTCGCGCAAAAACAGAGTGAGGTGCACAATAATTAGTCACACCCCTCCAAGGCCAGCCTTTGCCATCGGCTTTATCTTTGAAAGCGGCCGCCTTTCTGCACTCTCGCAGCATTCAACGCGACCAACAGGATAGAACACATGCGCCTTCTTGCACTTACCTGCACAGCCTGTTTCACGCTCTCTGCTCCGGCGATGGCGCTGACATCGGTTACCTTTGGCACAAACTGGCTGCCTCAGGCCGAGCATGGCGGGTTTTACCAGTCCGTGGCTGACGGCACATATGCCGAATGCGGACTGGACGTGACAATCGTTTCGGGCGGCCCGCAGGTCAACAACCGCGCGCTGCTCATGGCAGACCGGATCCAGTTCCATATGGGCGGTGATCTTTTGCAGGCGTTCAATGCCGTAGCCGAGGACATTCCCGTCGTGGCCGTGATGGCAACCTTCCAGAAGCACCCGCAGGTGATCATCTCTCACCCCGGCGAGGCCGATACATGGGAAGAGCTGAAAGACCTGACCCTGTTCATCGGCGACAATGGCTTCACATCCTACTATCAGTGGATGATCTCGGCCCATGGATTCACCGTCGAGCAGCGCCAGCCCTATACGTTCAACCCGGCCCCCTTTCTGGCGAATACCCGGACAGGCATGCAGGGCTTCCTGTCATCCGAACCCTTCGCGATCCTGACAGAAGCCGGATTCATGCCAAATGTCTTCCTGATCGCGGATGCGGGGTATTCCACCTACGCCACAACAGTCGAGGTGATGCAATCCACCATAGACAACAGACCCGAAGTGGTTGAATGTTTCGTGAACGGGTCGATCCTTGGCTGGTACAATTTCCTGTATGGCGACAATGAGGATGCCATCGCAATGATCCTCGAGGCCAACCCCGACATGACCCGCGACAAGGTCGATTTCGCCATTGAGATGATGATCGAGAATGGCATTGTCGATAGTGGCGACGCGCTGGAACTGGGCGTCGGTGCGATGACCGCAGAGGCGGTGGAAGGGTTCTATGCCGCCATGGTCGAAGCCGGAGTGGTCGAAAGCGGGCTGGACTGGGCAGCCGCAGTCAATTTCGACTTCGTCAATCAGGGTCTGGGCCTGGAGTTGCGCCCCGAATAAGGGGTCATACGCCAAGCGGGAGGAGGACGCATGACACCCCTGCCTTTGGGACAGCGCCCGCGCGTGCTGGATATGAGCAGCGTCACCAAGACATTCAACGGCGATGTGGTGGCGCTGCGCGATATGAATCTTGGCGTGAATAGCGGTGATTTCATCTCGCTTCTCGGCCCGTCAGGATGTGGAAAATCCACTGCGCTGCGTCTGATAGCGGGGCTGTCCATTCCCAGTTCTGGACGAATCACCTGGAGCGGCGGGCAGTCAGAGAACGATCTTGGCGTGGTGTTTCAGGAACCGACGCTGATGCCGTGGGCAACCGTCGCGCAAAATGTCTGGCTGCCCTTCCGACTGAAGGGGAAAAGCTATCCGTCTGTCCGCGATGACATCCTCGAAGCGCTGCGCCTAGTGGGTCTGGAGAAGTTTCTGGACGCCTATCCCAGAGAATTGTCGGGCGGGATGAAAATGCGTGTCTCGATCGCGCGCGCGATGGTGACCAAACCGCGATTGATCCTGATGGATGAACCCTTCGCGGCACTGGATGAGATCACCCGTTTCCGGTTGAACAATGATCTGCTGCATCTGAAGGCAAAGATCGGCTGCACCGTGATCTTCGTGACCCATTCGGTTTTTGAATCCGTGTTCCTGTCAGACCGGATTGTGGTCATGGCAGCGCGACCGGGGCGCGTTATCCGTGAGGTGACAGTCGACGCGCCCTATCCGCGGGATGAAGCATTTCGCACCTCGGCAGAATATGCGGCCCTGTGCCGCGAGGCATCAATGGCGCTACAAGACGCCATGAGGGAGCACGCATGAGCATCGCGGACAATAATCAGCCACTTTACGATGCAGAAGATCTGCGGCGGTTGCGTGCCGCGCGGTTCGAACGGTTCGGCAAATGGCTGCTTCCTGTTGTCGTGATGGTCGCCATGATCTGGTTCTGGGACCGGGTCGTGGTCTGGAACAACATTCCCCATTTCATTCTGCCGCGCCCGGGCCTTGTGCTGCAAACCCTGATAAATGACTGGCCGATGCTGTTTGACGCGCTGCTGGTGACGCTTCAGATCACGATGATGGCACTTGCCGTTGCGGTGATCGGGGGGGTTGGACTTGCCGTGCTGTTCACACAATCCCGGCTGGTGGAGATGTCCTTCTATCCCTATGCCGTGATCTTGCAGGTGACACCTGTCGTGTCCATCGCACCGCTGATCTTCATTTATGTGGATAATCGCACCGCTGGCCTGCTGATCTGTGCCTGGCTGGTTGCGTTTTTCCCTGTCCTCGCAAACACGACGCTGGGGCTGAATTCTGCAGATCACAATCTGCGTGACCTGTTCCGGATTTATGGGGCGACCCGCTGGCAAACCCTGCGCTACCTGCGCCTGCCATCGGCCTTGCCGTATTTTCTGGGCGGGTTGCGCATTGCGGGCGGCCTGGCCCTGATCGGGGCCGTGGTGGCCGAGTATGTCGCCGGCACAGGCGGTATCGGATCAGGGCTTGCCTTTCGCATTCTTGAAGCAGGATACAGGTTGAACATACCGCGCATGTTCGCAGCGCTGATCCTGATTGCACTAACTGGGGTCATCATCTTTGCGGGCCTGTCCTTCCTGAGCCATATGTTGTTGCGCAAATGGCATGAAAGCGCCGTGAAACGAGAGACATGACAGATTTCAAGACCCTTCCCGACACTGGCCCCTTCCGGCTGGACAATATCACTGTGCCTGCATGCCTGCTTGGGCAGACGGGCGCGCTTGTCCGCCATAGCCTGACGATTGACGGGGCAAGCCTGTCGGACCGCGAGGATGTGCCTGTGATCGACATGGGCGGTGCACTGGTCCTGCCCTGTTTCATTGATATGCATACCCATCTGGACAAAGGTCATATCTGGCCGCGCAGCCCCAACCCCGATGGCAGCTTCATGGGAGCGCTGACAACTGTCGGGGCCGACCGCGAAGCCAACTGGACGGCAGAAGACATCCGCACCAGAATGGATTTCGCGCTGCGTTGCGCCTATGCGCATGGAACGCGGGCGATCCGCACGCATATCGATTCCATCGCGCCGCAGGACGCGATTTCATGGCCTGTATTTGCCGAGATGCGCGAGGCATGGGCCGGGCGCATTGAATTGCAGGGCGCAGCGCTTTCGGGTGTGGATCGGGTGGATATGGAAGGTGACTATGCCCGCACTGCCGATATTGTTGCCAGACATGGCGGGATTCTGGGGCTTGTCACCTATCCGGTCGCAAATTTGCGCGCGCAGTTGCGCGGCTTTTTCAAACTGGCGATGGACCGAGGACTGGAAGTGGATTTCCATGCCGATGAAACCGGTGACCCGTCGGCCGCAACCTTGCGCATGATCGCCGAGACGGTGCTGGAACTTGGCTATGACAAGCCTGTCACGGTCGGGCATTGCTGCTCTCTTGCCGTCCAGCCAGAGGCCGAGGCGCTCGAAACCCTCGATCTGGTGGCGCGCGCGGGGCTCAACATCGTGTCGCTTCCGATGTGCAACATGTATCTGCAAGATCGTGCACCGGGCCGGACACCGCGCTGGCGCGGCGTGACACTCGTCCATGAGATGAAGGCCCGCGGGATCAATGTCAGCTTCGCGTCTGATAACACACGCGACCCGTTCTACGCGTATGGCGATCTCGACATGCTGGAAGTCCTGCGCGAAGCGACGCGGATCGCCCATCTCGACCATTCCGACCCCGACTGGATCAACGCGTTTCTGTCCAACCCTGCAAATGCCTGCTCTTTCCCGGCCCCCAGCCTTGCCCCCGGCGCACCTGCGGATCTGGTGATCTTGCGCGCGCGGTCCTGGACCGAGGCGCTGGCGCGTCCGCAATCGGATCGGATCGTGCTTAGACAGGGGCGCACCATTGATCGCACGCTACCCGATTATTCCGAACTTGATCATCTGATGAGGACGCCATGAAACCCAATGTTGCCGCCGCCAAACAGGC
>SKWJ01000014.1 GCA_007128995.1 Paracoccaceae bacterium | reverse complement strand
GACGATCCGCGCCTTCACCTCAGCTGGCCAGCGCCGCTTGCCCCGCCGCCGCGGTTCGACAACCTCGCATCGCCCCATAAATCCGTCGCCACCATCCGCCATGCGCAACCTCCATCTGCTGCTGCAGACCTTCTCGCAGGCGCGCCGGGCGTCAGAAACACATCAAATCAATGGGCTGGAAACGCCGCATACGTTCAATGGGGACACACCTATCGCAGGATCATCATCGCACCCATTCCGTAGCAGACTGCCAAGCTATTCGCACGTGCAGCCCTGCCGCTTGCGCCCGGGGGGTTACTCTTGGCCAGTTGCCGATCCATCAAGATTGCGAATATCCAAGTCTGGCCCACGGGTGATCAGGTGGTCGAGGGCTCCATCTGCCCCAAGGCCCACCAGCATCGGCTTGCGCAACCCTTGCAGAAGCGCGATGTCGTATAATTCACGCACTACTCCGCCGAGGCGCAGCACATGCTCGGCATGGCCGGTTTGTAAATTGACAACAGCAATAGCGCATTGGGGCGCATAGCCCTCGGATTTGAGCCTCTGTTCCAAGGGTAGACCCGAGAATGCCTTGTGCGCGCGCGGCAGTGACAACCCCACGAGGGCATGATGGCCAACGAAGGCTAACCCCCTGGCGAAGCCAGGTAAAAAAGCCAGTGGTTCAAAACGCTCTTCGATTAGGTCAACGCTTCCCAATTCGCCCGAGCCCGCATTGAGCACATAGAGCACACCGTCATGCAGGCGCGGCGAATGGGGCATGCATAGACCGTCACAAACGATGGTGCCATCATCGATCGTCATTACCACGCCACCGCCCGCCCGCGCCTCGCGCCAGCCCTGCGCAGTGTCTGTCTGCGCAGCAGCAGTGACATAGCGGGGGTATCCACGGGGATCGACAGCCAGCCCGTTCAGGTGGCAGCGATCCTCAGGGGTCAGGCGAGAGATGAAAGGCGGCGCCCAGAGGCTGCGGAAACTTGCTGTTGCATCTACGGTAGCCAGGCAGGAAAAAAGAGTATTGACGAAGATTGGGTGTCCGTTCGGGGCTGCCGCCACATCATGGGCAAACACGTTGCCAGTAAACCAGGCCTGCCGTGGCACAAGAATGGCGTCATGCCCTTCGACCTCTTGTCCCTTTGGCACGACATTCCCGAGCTTCCAGATGGCGTTACGGCCGGCAAGAAGCAGCCCACCTGCACCATCTTGGGCCACACCCATGGCGCGCTCGAAGCTTCGTTCCGAGACGGTCAGCGTGTCAGGGCTGTCGGCCGCGATCAGGAAGAGCTTACCGATCTGATAGGTCGTGATCGCGAGCGCGCTTCCCGTCGCATGCAGCCATGCAGCAAAGCCCTCTGATGCATGCACATCATATGGGGCCGTGCTGTCGCCAGAGCTGCGTATCTGAACAGGGCGCGTCATGAGCTGGGGTTAACGGTGGTCTGGTGGATTTTCAAGTGACAAGAACTCCAGATCCAAGTAGCATGAAGGGCCTCGGCTTTGGCGTAGTGATTGTTTCGAAAGGGAATAAATGTCACGTCTATTTGTCCCCGCTGCTTCGGAAGACTGGAGGGCATTCGAGCTCTGGATCACAGACGGGACCGAGGGTGGGACCCTTGCCTTGACCGGGCCATCTTCCGATACGGGCCTGCGCTCGAATATGAGTTATGCCGACCTGAACGTAAGGCGCGTTGGGATCCTCGACAGTGAGCGCGCGGTTTTCGAGGCGACGGATCTGGACACGGGCTGGGGCCTCGCTGTCACGGACGGCACGCCCGAAGGCACGCAGGTTTTCTTCCGTATGCCCGACGCACCGACCGAAAGCTTCACGATCCCGCAATCCTTCACCAGCCTTGGTAACGGGCGCGTCATGTTTGTGGCAAACGACGGCGAAACCGGCGCCAACTTGTGGGTAACGGATGGGACCGCTCAGGGAACGCAGAACGCTCCCGAACTTAGGATCACAGAGCCAGTGCGCCTAAATGTCACACCTTTTGGTGGTGATTATGTGCTGTTGCGTTCAGATGAAAGAGGCGGGGAGCTTTTTCTGACGAATGGAACCTCGGCCGGGACGGTTTTGCTTACGCAGCGGTATTATCATTATTATAGCGACGGCTCTGTAAACTCCACACGCTTCATTGCGCCTGAAACGCCTGTGTCGCTGAACAACGGCCTTGCGATCTTCTCGGCTCAGGACGGCATAAACGGGCGCGAATTGTGGGTCACGAACGGCACCCCCTTGGGGACGCAACAGCTTGTAGATATCAACCCGGGACCCGGCAGTAGCTCTCCCGAACAGATCACGGCAATCGGAGATGGGCGCGCGCTCTTTGTGGCCGATGATGGCAGCCGTGGGCAGCAGCTCTGGGTCACGGATGGCACAGCCTCCGGCACGCGCAGACTGTCTGAAATCAATCCCGGCCCCCCAGAAATTCTCAATTACGATGGCTATACTTACGAGATAGCGCCGCGCCCGATCACCAGTATCACGCCGTTTGGCGATGGCCGGGCGTTGTTTGTCGCAAAGGGGGAGGGTCTCGGCCACGAACTGTGGATCACCGATGGTACCGCTTTGGGCACGCGCATGGTCGCCGATATCAATCCGGGCGAGGCCGGCAGTGGTCCTGCGTTCATCACACCGTTGGGGGACGGGCGGGCGGTCTTTGCGGCCTTTGACGGGATCAGTAGCGATGTCTGGGTGACAGACGGCACGGCTGCGGGCACAAGCGTGCTGACCGACATCAATCCGGGAAACCCGTCCAGCCGCCCTGTGCGCTTCACCCAACTCGATGAAGGGCGAGCCTTGTTTGTCGCGCATGATGGCGCGAATGGCGAACAACTATGGGTGACAGACGGCACTGCCGGAAATACTCGACAGCTTACGGAGATCGAGCCGTGGGGTTTCCCCTGGGCGTCTTTTGTCGGGCTGTTTAGCGATGGGCTGGGGGATGGGCGGGCCATCTTCAGATACTCCGACCACGACGATGGTTCGCGTATGGGCGTCACAGATGGCACACTTGATGGCACCCGTCTTCTGGACGTGAGCTTCCCAAGGCTCGCTGAAAACCCAATGTTCATTCCATTTCTTCCCGCACCGGATCCCGGTCCGGGACTGCCCTTTTCATTCACCAGCGAGACCTGGACCATCTCGCAAGAGCAACTGGATGAGCGCATTCTTTTCACGATCACGCGCGACAATCCGAACTTCCTCGAAGCTGTCTATATCAGTACGGTTCAGGACCGGGGGGTGGTGAATGACGGCATCTATTCTGGGATCGAAGATCAACTCCTGTTCTTCCCGGCGGGTACAACAAGCCTGCCGGTCACAGTGTTCTGGAACCCAGACCGCACGATCACCAGCCCTGCGGAGTTCAGCCTGATCGTTCAGGACGATCCGAGTGACCCGATCACGACCTTCCTGGCGCAGGACACCTTCACGGTCACGCCCATCGCTGGTATAGCCCCGCCGCCGCCGACAGACAGCGACAGCCCCGCACCACCGCCCGTCGAAGACGATACCGACCCGCCATCTGATGGCGGCGGTGCGCAACCCGACCCGACCGAACCTACCCCCTCTGAACCTGCATTGCCGCGTTTCCGACCGGATACTGTCGATCTGGAATACATGGCGCGGATCGTTGCGTATGAGCGGCTGTCAGAGATCATTGACGGCGCTCCATTGCCAGAAGTGTATCACCTGTCGGATGAGTTCAGTGGTTACCAGGCAGAGATAGTTACCGCGACCTTCACTGTCCCCATTCTTGGTGAGCAGCCGGGGTTTTATGCAATCGGTTTGACCAGCCCGGATGGGACAGCCGAGCCAGTACTTGCAATTCGGGGCAGTCAGACCGCACTCGACTGGTACGACAATCTGGTCAGTTTGCAAGGGGTTGGAGCTGGCCAGTTTGGTGGGGGCTGGGACCAAGTTCGTCAGTGGCTTTCTGATAATCCGGGGGCGCATATTGCGGGCCACAGTCAAGGGGGTGCCCAAGCCCAGTTAGTTGCGGCGCGCGCAACAAGCGAGGGTTTGGCAATCGGACAGGTGGTCACCTTCAACAGTCCTGGCATCTTGCCCTCGCGCGCCGCCGATTTTGATCCGGCTAGAGCCGGGCCGGTAAATCATTTCATTGCCT
>SKWJ01000174.1 GCA_007128995.1 Paracoccaceae bacterium | reverse complement strand
GGGTGATTGACGGGTTGTCGGATTTGCGCGTGATCTTGTCCACCTCATCGATGTAAACGATCCCGCGTTGCGCGCGCTCGACATTGTATTCGCTGGACTGAAGCAGCTTCAGGATAATGTTTTCGACATCTTCTCCAACATATCCGGCTTCGGTCAGTGTTGTCGCATCTGCCATCGTGAACGGGACATCAAGAATCCGCGCGAGAGTCTGGGCGAGAAGCGTTTTGCCGCACCCCGTCGGGCCGATCAGAAGAATGTTCGATTTGGAAAGCTCTACTTCGCCTGACTTTCCTGAATGATTGAGGCGCTTGTAGTGATTGTGGACTGCAACCGACAGGACACGCTTTGCCTGTTCCTGCCCGATCACGTAATCGTCGAGGACATTGCAGATCTCACGTGGTGTCGGAACGCCGTCAGTCGATTTCAAACCGCCTGACTTGGTTTCTTCACGGATGATATCCATGCAAAGTTCGACACATTCATCGCAGATAAAGACTGTCGGGCCGGCAATCAGCTTGCGGACCTCATGCTGGCTTTTCCCACAGAATGAGCAGTAAAGCGTGTTCTTGCTGTCGGAATCGGAAGTCGGCATTTCACACCTCTGTGGTCTTCACTGCGGGGGCGGCATCACACAAGCAGGATGCACAATACCCAATTTGCCCTTTAGCGTAGGCGAGACTAGCGGCAGGGACAATGCAAAACTGTGTTGCGTCGCGCAAATATGCTCTCGGCCATGAAATTTGCGTCATGCGCCCGGCACATCTGCGCGCGACGTCACGATTTCGTCAATGTGGCCCCAGGCTTTCGCGTCTTCCGGGGTCATCCATGTATCCCGGTCAAGCGCACGTTGCACCGTATCATAATCCTGCCCCGTATGACGCATGTAAAGCTTGTAAAGACGTTCCCGCGTCGCTTCGATCGACTTGGCAGAGATCAGGATGTCAGAGGCCGTACCGCGCGCGCCACCCGAGGGCTGATGCACCAGAAACTCTGCATTCGGCAGCGCGAAGCGCATCCCTTTCTCGCCACCAACGGAAATCACTGATCCCATCGAGGCTGCCATTCCGCAAACCAGGGTCGAGACAGCAGGTTTGATATATTGCATAGTGTCGTAGATCGACATGCCGGCTGTGACCACGCCGCCAGGAGAGTTGATATACATGCTGATCTCTTTCGACGGATTCTCGGCTTCGAGATGCAGAAGCTGCGCAACCACAAGGCTGGACATGCCGTCATGAACCGGGCCGTTCACGAAAATGATACGCTCTTTCAGTAGGCGCGAGAAAATGTCATAGGCACGCTCGCCACGGCTGGTTTGTTCAACCACCATCGGGACAAGGTTCATATAGGTTTCAATGGGATCGCGCATGTGCCCGCCTTTTTTGTGTCTGTGACCAGTCCGAGGTCTGATGGTATCCGAGTTATGTTGCCTAAAGCTTAGTGCTGCGTTTGGTCAGCCGCAAGGGGAGGACGGGAATTTGTGCTGATGTCACGACACTTCACCCCAATGCCTTGCCGAGACGCGGAAGCTTCGCACGTTTGAGAACGGGGCGTATGGCCTGTGGTCGCCCAGAGATTGCCTCGGACAGTGCACAAGCACGTGATACGCTTTGCTCGACACTCTCAGGCGCGCTGAGCCAATGCGCCATCAGAAAATCATCCGGGCTTTGCGCCGTAACATTTTCCGGTGAAAGGGCACGGCTTGGAAAGTCCCGCAAGTTTAACGTGACGATAATCTGCGCATGACCTGAAATCGCAGTAGCAAGGACATGCGCGTCTGCAGGGTCCGGCAACCAGAGCCGCGCCTCGAGTGTAGGATCATCCGCAATCTCTGCCCCGGGCCAGCGCGCACGGCAGGCCGCGATCGCTTGGCTGGCCTGCGCTGCCCCCGCTGGCCCCAGTCGCACCGCCGCGCGCTGCCATTCCCCAAGGATGCGCGCCGACCAGAGAGGGGTGAAGCGATCTTGCTCTGCGACACCCAACAAGATTTCTCGCAGGACCGCGGGGAACAGGACACAAGCATCAAGGACCACGCGCATCACGCAATCCGGAAGAACACTGCCTTCAGATAGCCGCTCTCTGCCAGCTGTGGCAGTTGAGGATGATCCGCACCAGCAAAGCCGGTATGGATCAGTTGCGCCTGCCGGCCGGCGCGTCCGATCCCCCGCGCTGATGCATTCCGAAATGCAGTCAGGTCTGCCGCGTGCGAACAGGAGCACAGCCCAAGATAGCCTCCGGGCGCGACCAGGGGCGCAGCAAGTTTCGCTATCCGCTCATAAGCACGCAAACCTGCCGCCAAGGCTTCCTTGTTTGGCGCAAATGCAGGCGGATCACAGACGACAAGTTCAAATTGCGCGCCTTCCGTCTGCAGCGCTTCAAGAACTGCGAAAGCGTCTCCCTGCCGTGTGGCAAACCGAGACGCTGTTCCCGAAGCGGCCGCACCCTCTTCCGCGAGTGTCAGCGCGGGGCGCGAACTGTCCACCGCGAGTGCATGCGCTGCCCCGGCGGCCAAGGCCGCAAGCGAAAAGCCGCCAACATGGCTGAAGACATCAAGCACGCGCGCGCCACGCGACAGGCGCGCCGCAAAGGCATGGTTCGGGCGTTGGTCGAAAAACAAACCGGTCTTCTGACCGCCCAGCAAATCAGCCATATAGGTTGCGCCATTCATCGGGACCGGAACAGGCCCGTTCAGACTGCCTGACACGATCATCGTTTCGTCCGTCAAGCCTTCAAGTACGCGTGCACGTCCCGATCCGTTTTTCACGATGACATCGACGCGCAACACCTGCTGCAAAGCAGTCACCAGCATGTCGAAATGGAGTTCGGCCCAGGCCGCATTGGGCTGGACCACAGCTGCAGATCCGAATCTGTCAATTACGACACCGGGCAGGCCATCGGCTTCGGCATGGATCAGACGGTAGAATGGTTCGGCAAAGAGCCGCTCTCGATGTTCGAGCGCCTTTTGCAGCCGCGCGGCAATCCACTCGACAGTGATCACAGTTTCGACATTCCGATCCAGCAAGCGCCCGAAGATCTTGGAGGCCGGATTTACAGCGACAATCCCAAGCGGGCGTCTGTCTGCATCTTCAAGCTGCGCAAAGCTACCTGCAGCGAGTGACTTCGTACGTCGGTCTGTCACCAATTCATTGGCAAAAACCCAAGGGAAGCCATGCCGTATGGCGCGTGCCTCAGCCTTGGGTTTCAGTCTGATAATCGGCAGGTCCTGCATAAAGGTCCGTCCTTATTCTGCAATTGTGCGTCTTTATGCGACATGTCTTGCTTTGGAAAGACCTATGTCCAGCAGTGTCAGACTTCGGTCTTGGCGGCCGGTCTGGCAGCAAAATAGGCCGCGATCCGGCGCGACATCGCTGCAAAACAGTCCGCCAGGAACTCGGCGCGCAAGCGGCGCGCTTCTGCTTCCAATTGGAGTGTGTCAATAATGACGGGTTCGGGTTTGGTTTTGATATACATTTCATCGTGCCTTCGATTTGCTTTCGGACTGCAGGTAGTCGCTGCGCTGCAGCAATTCGATAGCCAATTCTGAAGGCCCGGTATGCGATTAATGCATGGCTCGCATTTGATTGAACTGTTAGCGCTAACTGTTTATGCTAAGGGAAAGCGAATCCTGATTATCAAAGTGATGGAGCAGCCAATGCCACTCAACTCTCAGATCGAAGCGGTCACCGAGCGTATCCGTGTCCGGTCCAAAGCGCGGCGCGCGGCCTATCTGGAGCGGATGCAGGCTGCGGCAGATGCAGGCCCGGTGCGCGCGCATCTGTCCTGCGGCAATCAGGCTCATGCCTATGCCGCGATGGCAGAAGACAAAGAGACGCTTGCAGAGGGTAGCGCACCCAATCTCGGAATTGTAACAGCCTATAATGACATGCTCTCCGCGCATCAGCCGTTCGAGACTTATCCTGAGATTATTCGAAAGGCCGCACGGTCTGCTGGCGGGACTGCGCAAGTCGCGGGCGGGGTTCCTGCGATGTGTGATGGTGTGACTCAGGGGCAGCCCGGGATGGAACTATCGCTCTTCTCTCGCGATGTCATCGCCTTGTCAGCAGGTGTTGCAATGTCGCATAATTGCTTTGACGCAGCTGTGTGGCTTGGTGTTTGCGACAAGATCGTCCCGGGCCTGATCATTGCTGCCGCAACATTTGGGCATGTTCCTGCGGTGTTCAT
>SKWJ01000300.1 GCA_007128995.1 Paracoccaceae bacterium | reverse complement strand
TTGTCGGGATTGTCGAACCATTCCTCCGAACGGAATTTACGGCGCGTCCGGGTGTCGGTCATCTGTCAACTCCTGTGATTATGCGCGGTGTTTCAATCAGGGCGCCCCGGCCTTGTACGACCCGAGAAGCCAGCGCCTGACCTGCCCGCACGGCAGATGCGATTTCATCGCTTCGCAGGATCTGGGCGAGAAAGGCCGCGTTGAAGGAATCCCCTGCCGCTGTGCTGTCGATCAGCGGGCCGGGCAGGATCGGGGTTTCATGTCGGGCAAGATTTGCACCATCCCATGTCACGACAGCGGCCGGGCCGTTTTTCACCACCACTTGCCCCGCCCCGGCGCTGCGGTAGCGCGCGACAGTTTCTTCAGGCCCAAGATCTCCGAACGCTGCCATTTCATCGTCAAAGCTGGGCAAGACCAGACTGGATGTGGCCGCCACCGTCATCAGCGTGGCGCAAAGTGTGGTCGCGTCCTCCCACAAGGCGGGGCGGATATTTGGGTCAAAGACAACGAATTTGCTTGCCTTGCGCGCCGCGGCCATCACCGCGATCAGCGCCGAGCGCCCCTCAGGCGGCAGGATAGCAAGTGTAATGCCGGAAACATAGATCACGTCGGCCTCCTGCACCTGCCGGGCGACCAGATCGACATCCTGCATCATAAGGCGCGCGGCGGACTGCCCGCGCCAGTAGGAAAAGCCCCGCTCCCCCTGATGCAGCCGGATCATGTAGAGGCCAGGCATGACCCCCTTCAGTCTTGGAACCGCCTTGCAGGAAATTCCGGCAGATTCTGCGAAGGCCAACAGATCGTCGGAAAAGTCATCTTGCCCAAGTGCTGTGTAGAATTGAACCTGCCAGTCGGGGTCAAGACACCGCGTCGCATACCAAAGGGTATTGAACACATCCCCCGCAAAGCCCTGGGTATAGGTTCTGCTTACGCCTGAAGGGGCCAGCTCGATCATGCACTCGCCAATACCCAGCAGTCTCTTGCGCGCAGGGTGATCCATGCGCCCCCCTTCCGTCATCTGTCCGCGCCTTCGCGGCTGGCCTGAACCTGCTCTTCGACTACGGCCATCCGGCGGCGCATCTGCACGACAATACCCATCAGGACAAGCACCCCAATCAGCAACCCGATTCCCAGTGACGAGGACAGCATGTATTCCGGCAAACTCATGCCGCGCGCTTCGGAAATACGGATGGAGCGCGAGAGGTTGGTTTCGATCATCGGACCGAGCACCAGCCCGATCACGACAGGCGCAGGCGGAACCCCCACGCGTTTGAATATCGCGCCCAGAATGCCCATGCCGATGGCGATCATCACGTCAAACAGACTGTTACGCAGACTGTATGCACCAAACAGCGCCAGAACGAGGATCGTCGGAATGATGAAATCCATCCTGATTTTCAGAATATAGGCAAAATACTTGATCCCGAATGCCCCGATCAGCCCCATGGCCACGACAGTCAGCAACATGCCGTACAGGAACACGAACGCCACATCCGGGCGATTGACGAACAGGGATGGGCCAAGGATGATGCCATGCACGACAAGGGCACCCGCGATGATCGCCGTGGTCGGGCTACCGGGGACGCCAAGCGCCAGAAGGGGCACCAGCGATGACCCGACAGTGGCGTTGTTTGCGCTTTCCGCGCCCATGATGCCTTCGACACTGCCATTCTCGAATTTTTCCGGGTTTTTGGACGTACGCCGCGCCTCAGCATAGGACATGAAGACCGCAAGCGTCGTGCCGACACCGGGCAGCAGACCAATGAATGTCCCGATTAAAGAGCCCTTGGCCAGAAGCGTTTTGTGGCGCGTCATCTCGCCCAGAACTTCGCGACGCGTGATCTGCTGGTCTGTATACTGCACCAGATCGCTGGCACGCTTGCCGATATTGCCGATCATCTCGGCAATGCAGAAAAGCCCCAGCACAACAGGCACAACGGATATCCCTGACCGCAAATCGCGCTCGCCGAAGGTGAACCGGTCCGCGCCGGAGATCTGATCCAGCCCGATCGTGCTGAGCCACAGACCAAATGCCACTGCGAACGCGGCTTTCCACAGACTGCCGGACAACGCACCCACGATGATCAGCCCTGACATGGCAACGAAGAACATTTCGGCCGGACCGAATTGCAGCGCGAATCTTGCGAGCGGTGGCGTGAACAGGATCAGCACCATTATGCCCACAACGCCGCCGATCATGCTGGAAAAAATTGAATAATAGAGCGCCTCTTTCGACCGTCCTTGCTGAGTTAATGGAAATCCCTCCATCGCTGCCGGGGCCGCAACCACATCACCGGGCACATTGATCAGGATGGCGGTGATGGAACCACCATACATGCAGCCCATGTATATCCCGCCCAGAAGCAGCAGGCCCACTTCGGGCGGCAGCGCGAAGGTCAGCGGCAGCAAAAGCGAGATGCCAACTGCTCCGTTCAGCCCCGGGACAGCCCCCACCAGAATGCCAATGAGAACGCCCACAAAGACAGCGCCCAACACATCCAGCGCAAAGAGATTTGGAAGGAAGGCGAGAAATTCCATCGAGCAGGCCTTTCAGGGGGAAAAGACGAAGCGGCAAGGCCCTGTGCGGGCCTTGCCATTGCGCGTCAGCCCGACTCAGAACTTGTCGGCGTGCGCCTCGATGACAGCGCCGAAGGCTGCATTGCTGGCCTCGATCTTTTCATTCACCGCCTCATGGCCCAGATAGGCATAGGGCAGGGACGCATTGGCAAAGGTTGCAATCATTTCCTCATCGGTGGAAATCGCATCCAGCGCATCTGTCAGCCGCTCCAGAACCTCATCGGGCACGCCGGCGGGTGCCACGATCACGCGACCAACCTCCATGACCTGATCATGCCCCAATTCGCGCAGGGTCGGCACATCCGAGAACATTTCCATCCGCTCGGAAGCCGCGAAGGCAATCGGTGCCCCGCCTGCATCCACGATCGGATCGTGGCTCATGGACGAGGTGGAAGCGAGGTCGATATGTTCACCCAGAAGCGCGTTCAGAAGATCACCGCCGCCGCCATAGCGCACATCTGTCAGGGTTACGTCCAGATTGTCGGCCAGGGCGAGCGCGCTCAGAAGCCCCAGCGCCCCACTTTCGCCAATAATCAGCGCGCCCGGATTCTCGCTGGCATAGGCCTGAAGTTCATCAAGGTTCGTGTAGGCTGCATTGGGCTTCGCAAATATCCCCATCGGCATATTGTCGAACTGTGCCAGAAACACGAGGTCTTCGTCAGAGTTGAAATCGACCTCACGCGTCGACTCGATGACGAAATTGTCCGGATAGCCAAAGACACCCAACGTGTAGCCATCTGCGTCGGCCGCTGCCATTTCGCTGATACCGATCTCACCACCCGCACCGGGCCGATTTACGACATTGATCGTCACGCCAAGTTCATCAGACAGCTTGTCGGAAACAATGCGCGCCACAGTGTCACCACCGCCACCCGCGCCATAAGGTACGATGACCGTGATAGCTTGAGTGGGATAGTCTGATGCCATTGCCGTGCTTGCCATAAGCGACACGAATGTGGCACTCAGAACCAGACTTGGTATGCGTTTCATGTTTATCTCCCTTTGGTTTCAGTAAGATGGTCTGTCATGCCTGCGCAAACGCCATGTGACGCGACCTCTTGCGCCGGGATCTCAGAACACTGTGCCTGAAGGGGCGGGAAGCCCGATGGCTACAGAGAAAACCAGATACATCACCCCTGTCGCCACAGCGGCGTATACAGCGCCAACAAGCAGGACTTTCGCCTTGGGCGCATGTCCTTCAGCAAGAGTGTTGTGCAAGATGAAAACGGCCAAGATCATGACAATGGATGTCAGATAAAAGCCAACCCAGGACAGAAGCAGCCCGCCAGATGCAATCAATGCACTTGCCCCCAGTAGGCGCAGAAAGGAGTTGTCAAGCTCAACCGGCCCCATACCAGCGCGCCACAGCCGCCACGCCCCGACGACTGCTGTAATCAGTGCGGCACATAACAACACCCAAAGAACCGCCATCGGGAACAGACGCGCCCTCGGGGCGAATTCCTGCGCCTGCTGCATAAGGACGATCACCACAATAGCAGCCGCTCCACCAAACAGGATATCAGTTACCAATCCGCGTTTTGAGTCAGCCATATCCCTCTCCCCAACCCCTATTACTTGAAATGTTACGCGTAACGCAAGTATGAATCCCCCTTTCA
>SKWJ01000365.1 GCA_007128995.1 Paracoccaceae bacterium | reverse complement strand
TGATGATAGGGCGTGCCAATCCAGCCCCGCGCCAGCGCCACTGTGTCGCTGCCCGCGCTCATCGCCGCCGCGCGCCGCCGTCATTGGGCTGTCCCGCCCGGGGATAGGCGCTTTGCCAGTCTTCGCCCGGAATATGCGGAAAGCCCTGAAAGTTCAGCAGATTGGCGAATTTCGCGCGGCAGGTGGCGGCCTGCTTGTCGCAGCCTGCCTCCAGCCGCAGCAGATCCCCCGGCACGACAGGCGCGCGCAACCCTTCCCACAGGCTGATCCGCCGCCCTGCCGCTGTTGCCCGGTCTTCGCGGATATGGCCCATCAGCCCGGCAGCCGCCCCGTCCAGCACCACAAGCCGTCCATGGGCAAACCAGCCCGCCGCATCCGTTTCCAGACCCGCGAAGGTGAAATGCTGCCCAGCCTCGACCTGCTCGATCACGGTCTGAAGCGCAAAACCCGGGGTCGACAGGTCAAACCGGCACGCCGCATCCCCCAGAACCGCCGAACACTGCGCATGATACAGGCGTCCGGCCTGCGCATCCAACGCCTCGGACAGGCCGCGCAATTCAGCCCGAAACGCGCCGCCTGCGCGCGTGATCTCTCCCAGAGAGCCGCGAAACAGCAGCGCGCGCTGGGTGAGATCGGCCCAGTTGACCTCCCATATCCGCAGGCTGGCCGCATCATAGCGGCCCGCCATGATATCGCCCTCCTGCAGGCCCGCATCGCGCAGCGCGCCCACGGCTTCGGAATTGTCGACCGCAAGCCCTGTGACCTGTTCCAGCGCGCGCGCCGTCAGGCCCGACTCGGCGCGAAAGACGACATCTTCAAAATTCAGATCGCGGTCATGATCGGTGAACCCCAGCGTAACGCCATCGGCGCGCGTCACGGCCCAGGCGCGGCACAGCGTGGTGGTGCCGGTTGCCAGATGCGCCGACAGGCTCATATCCGCACCTCGATCACCGGGACCTTGGGAACCGCGCCGGCGTTGAACGTGGCCAGCGAGACCTGAATCAGATCCGTGTCAAACCGGACCGGAACATCGAATTCAAACCCTGCGCGCAATTCAACCCCGGCAGCGGGCGGGCTGGCAAAGCCCACGCGCCCGGTGGCCGTATCCAGCGAAAAAGCAGGCGCGGCAAGCTCATCTCCGCCCACCGCCACGCGCACAGTGCCCGGCACCGGCTTGGTAATCGCCCGCAGATAGCTCTGCGCGCCCGAGACATAGCGCTTGGAGAGTTGAAATTCCTGCGTCACCCCATCGCCCGTGCCGAGGGGCTGGTCAAATGCCGTGATCGGGCCTGAGGCCGGGGCCGACCGGAAATCGCCCCAGTCCTTCCAGCGAAACGCATGCAGCATGCCGGCCCGCGCCTCGAAAAACGCAATCAGGACGTCCAGATCCTCCAGCGCGCGCAACCCGGTTCCCGCATCATAGCGCCGCCGCGACTGTGCCCAGGGGGTGTTGCGTTCCTCATGGCCATTGGCCAGTTCGACAATCTCGGTGCGCCGTTCCGGCCCGCCCAGCGCCCCGAAACTCAGGCTGACAGGAAACCGGATATCGTGAAAAGCCATTGTCCTGCCCCTTTACTGGTTGCGCTGGCCCGATGCCAGAAGCCGCGACATCTGCGCGGCGATCTGGCTTTGCGAGCGTTGAAACCCGGTCACATCCGGGGTGGTGATATTGATTGTCACCTGTGCCGGGCCACTGCCGCCTGCGGCGCGCACACCCAGCCGCCCGTCGGGGCCGCGCGACAGGGGCATGATCGCCTCTGGCCCCGCTTCCCCCATCACCCCGGTCATGCCGCCGCGCAGGGGAAAGGCTGTCGCCTGCGAGATCACACCCCCCTTGGCGAAGGGCATGACCGCACCAAACGCGCCACCCATCATCCCCGCAGCCCCTTGGGCCAGCGCGGCACCCAAGGCGTTCTGCACCGGTCGCATGGCCGTATTGTAGACACCCGACGCCATGCTTTGCGCGACCCCGCGCAACGCGTCCTGCAGGCGCGACCCGTCCACCACAACCCCGTCGAACGCGCGGCGCAACCCGGTCGAGAAGCTGCGCGACAGCCCCTCGACCTCGCGTTCGGTCAGCGCCAGATTGCGGCCCAGCCCGGCCAGTTCGGCATCGAAACTCGACACCAGCCCGGCGGTCTGGCCCAGCCGCTGCTCCAGCGCGTCGATCTGGGTTTCCAGCTCACTCAGCGTTGTCATTGCCTTGACCTTTCCGTTCATCAGGATAGCGCAGTGCCAGAGCATGGAGCCCGGCGCGCGTCAGGGGGGCAGGCTGGCCTTCCAGCCCGGCCATGATCATCAGTTCCACCGGCGTCAGCGCCCAGAAAGCGCGCGGGTGCAGGCGCAGGTCGCGCAGGCCAAGGCGCATCAGCGCGGGCCAGTCCAGATGCGGGCCGCTGCTCATGCCGGGGGGGGCGCGAAAGCATGGGCCAGCAGGCGGGCCGCAGCCCGCGCCGCGCCGTGAATACCGCCCTCGATCTCGGCCTTGGTCAGATCCGAGGCCTGTCCGTTCCAGCCGCCGCCGCGCAGCCCCGCGACAATCAGCGCAAGCACGTCACGCGATGAAAACTGCCCGCGTTCAAAGCGTTCTGCCAGCGCGACAAGCGTATCTGCGCCCATGGCCGCTTCCAGTTCCGCCAGCGCGCCCAGGGTCAGGCGCGCGACATGGGGCGTGCCATCAATCACCAGCCGCACTTCTCCGGCAAAGGGGTTTCCCATCTGCGCACTCATTCCGGTGTGAACTCCAGCAACCCGGCAGAGGCCAGCGACAATTCGAATGTCGCCTCGCCGTTATGGCTGCCTGCATAATCCAGCCCGGTAATCTGGAACGGCCCTTCGACCGTTCCGAAATCCGGGATGATGACCTGAAACAGGGGTGTCTGCCCGGCAAAGAAGATGCTGCGCGCGCGCGCATCCGTGGCCGCATCCCGAAACACGCCTGCCCCCGATATCGCCGCCGAGCGGACCCCCGCGCCGCCCAGCAACTCGCGCCACCCCCCGGCAGAGGACAGCGATGTCACATCTACCGTTTCCGCATTGAAGCTGATGCGCGTGGCGCGCAGGCCCGCGATCGTTTCAAATGCGCCCCCTGTGGTCATTTCCACCTTGACCAGCAGGTCCTTGCCATTCTGTGCACCCATCGGGCCATCTCCTTGAGTATGAAATCAGCTATCTTCGACGCGCGCGCGAAATCGCAGGTCAATGCGGCGCGTCTGATCCCCTTCAACCCGGCGGGCTTCGGCCCGCTCGAACCACATCGCCACCAGCCGTCCGCGCGCGAGAGTCAGATCCGGCGCATCCAGCCGCTCGCAGATGCGCGCGGCGATGTCCTTCGCAGCCAGAAACCCGGTGGCGTTTGTCACCACACTCAGCACCAGCTTGTGTTCGGCGCCCCGGCCCGTGACGTCAGATCGGTCCTGAACCTCTTCGGCACCGATCAGGACATAGGTGGCCGGGGGCGTGGCGGGGGGGATCGCATCATAAAGCGCCCCTGCCAGCAGCGCGTTCAGAACCGCGTCGGCCTGCAAATGCTGGAACACGGCCGTTTGCAGCGCGGGCGCAATCACATAGGTCATGCGGGAAGCTCCTCTCGGGCAGTGCAGATCAGATAGCGGCCCTGAAGATCAGCTTCGGCCACAGCAAGGATGCGGAAAATGCGGCTGCCTTCGCGGAACCGCTGGTCGGGGCGGGGACGCTGGTCGCTGCCGGGACGTGCCGCGCGCACAAGGATGCGCAGCTGCACCTCGCCCGAGGGGCCGAGCACGGCAAAGCGCGTGCGCCCGCTGCTGGCGCGGATCTCGGCCCAGAGCGTGCCCAGAGCCTGCCATTCCGTCACGAAACCGCCCGCATTGTCAGCGGTCACCACCGGGCTTTCCAGCACCAGTGTCCGGGTCAGCCTTGGGGCGCTGCTCATGCGCGCCCCCCAAGGCGGAAATCCTGCCAGCGGTCCAGCAGTGACGCCGCGCCGGGGGCCATTGCCCCTGCCGCGTCGCGCGCCTCGTAGAATTGCGCGGCAAGCAGCATCACGGCCTGCCGAAGATCCGCCGGGATCTCGTCCCAGACCACGCCAAAGCCTGCGTCAAAGGCAATCTCGACCGCGCCGCCTGTCGGGATTGTTGGCAACGCCGTGCCCGCAGCAACGATCCGCGGCCGCACGCCATCGGGGTCCAGCCGGTAGCGCGACGGCGCAACCGGCAGCGCAGACCCGTCGGCAGCGCGCAGCGTGACCGAGGTGATCTGCAACACCGGGGCGATCAGCAGGGCCTGCATCTGGCCATTGCGCCACTGCGCAAGCCGCAGCAGATAGCCGCGCCGGAACAGCGCCCGCGACACCCGCGCCTCGATCCGGGCCAGCGCCGCGCGCAGATACTGTTCCAGCAGCGCATCCTGGGTGGTGTCATCGGCAAAGCCCGAAGACAGGCGCAGATGATCGCGCAGCAGAGCCACCGGCAGCGCGGCAGAGGGAACGGGGCTTGTCTCGGAAAGATGCATGAAACGCCTCTTGCGGGAAGGTTACGACAACAGGTGCCCTGCCGGCCCGGCCTGGATGTGCAGGGGGCACAAGGGGAAAGACCAGCCAGACCAGACTGCGTCAGGCAGGGCACCGCCCATCCCCGCACCCGGACACAGCCGGGCACAGGAACGGGAACCGGATCAGAGTTCGCCGAATTTCAACAGCTTGATCGCCTTGAAATCGGACACATCGCCGCCGACACGCTTGGTGGCGTAGAACAGCACATGCGGCTTGGCGCTGAACGGGTCGCGCAACACGCGCATGTCCGGGCGCTCGGCAATGGTGTAGCCCGCCGCGAAATCCCCGAAGGCGATGGCAAAACTGTCCGAGGCGATATCCGGCATGTCTTCGGCCACAAGCACCGGATAGCCCATCAATCGGGCCGGTTCGGCTGCGGCCAGCCCATCCGACCACAGGAAACGGCCATCGGCATCTTTCATCTTGCGCACGGCCCCTGCGGTTTTCGAATTCATCACGAAGGCCGCATTCGCGCGATAGGTCGCGCCCAGCGCATAGACCAGATCCACAATCGCGTCAGAGGCGTTATTGCTGGCGAAATCGCCATCCGCGCCGGTCACGATATAGCCCAGATGGCCCCATTCCCAATCGCCATCCTCGACCGTGTCATGGGTGAGAAAGCCCTTGGGCTTGTCCTGCCCGTCGCCATGGATGAAGGCCGCCGCCTCGGCGCGGGCGAATTTCGCGGCAATGCGCCCGGCAAGCCAGCCCTCGATATCGAAGGCGCTGTCATCCAGCAGGCGCTGGCTGGCCTTCGGCATGGCTGACAATTCATGCAGACGGATCGGGATCCGGTCAATCTTCGGCGTGTCGGATTCGGCCACCGCCCCGGTTTCGCTGGCCCAGCCGGTCGAGACGTCGCTGTGATCGACCAGCACATCGAACGAGGTCGATTCGACCGTCACCACCGAGGCGATGGCCCGGATCGAGGCCGTGGCATGCAGCACCGAACGGATGGCCTGCGCTGTCTCGGGATCGACCAGATACCCGCCATCGGCCGCAACCTGCGTGTTCAGGCCCTTGGCTTCCAGCTCCAGCCCGCGCATCGGCGCGTCATCGCCGCGGCGCAGATAGGTGTCAAACGCCTTCAGATGAAGGGAGGGGCCTGTCTCTGTCCGGGCCAGGACGGGGCGTGCAGGGGACAGGGCAGTCTTGCGATCCAGCATGGTCAGTCGCTCTTCTGTTTGGGAAAGTTTGCGGGTGATTTCGGTCTGAAAGGCGTCGAGGTCCTGTGCAAAGCCCACCATCGCATGGGTCAGGTCCTGTTCCGCCTTCAGTTCTACCGGGTGGGCCATCGGCAAATCCGTGCCGCTTGGGCCCGATGCCTGGGGCACGGGGTCAGTCATGTCGCTCTCCGTTAAGGCTAGGGTCAGAAAGTATTCGGGGTCGAAAGGTATCTGGGGTCAGACTAGCGCAGCCCGCCCAAGATCTGGTGAAGCCAGCGTACGCTGGCCTTAGAACCGCGCAACAGCGGCCCGCGCGTCGCGCATCTGCCGGCGCAAGGCCCCCAGACGCATCAGCGCATCCGCCTTGGCCGACAGCCGCGCTTCGGCCTGCATCGGAAAGGTCACAAGGCTGACTTCCCACAGATCCAGTTCGATCAGGCGACGCCCTGACCCCGGCAGCGGTTCGGCGCGCAAGGTGCGGTAGCCGATCGACAGCCCGTCGACCGCGCCTGCGGCCAGCAACGCGCGGGCCTCTCTCGCGCGGGCCACGTCTTCCAGCAACCGCCCGCGCACGAACAGGCCATGCGCATCCTCGAACACCTCATCCCAGATCCCGATAGGCTGGGCCGGGTCATGCTGCCACAAAAGCCGCACCCGGTCGCCCCGCGCCGCCATGCGCTTCAACGAGGCCGCATAAGCGCCCGGCATGACGATATCGCCACCCCGGTCGCGCAGCCCGAAAACCGAGGCATAGCCCTCGATCCGGTGCTCTGCGACCAGCGCCACATCTGCGGCAGGTGCAAGGAACTTGCTTGTCATTCTTGATCCCTTTCATTGCAGGGTTGTCAGCACCGCCAGCGCGCCATGCACCAGCACACCGCCAACCACCGCATAAACCGCAACCCAAAGCCGTTTTTCCAATTGCTCAAAAGCTGTCTCCAGCCGCACGATGCGAAACTCCATCGCTTCCTTGCGGGCCTCGAACACCCGTTCCTGAGCATCGATGCGGGCCTGCGCGGCCTCGAAACTGTCATACAGAAACCGCGAGCCACCGATCTGCCGGCGCGCGTTCATGCGCCCTCGACAAGCGGCGGAAGCCCCAGCAGAACGCGTTTCTCAGCGTCACTCAGAAAACTGGCCGCCCCGATCCGGCGCCATTGCTGTTCACGCTCCACGGCCAGTGCCGGGACCTGATCAAGATCGGGTTTCAGGTCCACCTCGCCGGGAATGCAGCCTGACAGCCAATGCGCGACGGCAGCACTGACCCGCGCGGCAAGGGGCAGCACGGTCAGGCGGTAGAAGGCGCGGTTGGCTTCCTGATAATTGGCATAGGTGGCATCGCCTGGAATGCCCAGCAGCATTGGCGGCACACCAAAGGCAATCGCGATCTCGCGCGCGGCGGCTTCCTTGGTCTTCTGAAATTCCATATCCGAGGGCGAAAAGCCCATCGGCTTCCAGTCCAGCCCGCCTTCCAGCAGCATTGGCCGTCCGGCATTGCGCGCGCCGGTATGATGCGCCTCCATCTCGGCCTGCAACCGCTCGAACTGCTCGGCGCTCATCGAACCGTGACCATTCTCGCCCTTGTAGACAATCGCCCCTGAGGGCCGCGCGGCATTGTCAAGAAGCGCCTTTGACCAGTGTGATGCAGCATTGTGCACCTCGACCGCGCGCCGCGCGGCTTCCAGCGGCGACAGGCCATAATGGTCATCTGTGGGGTGAAAACTGCGGATGTGACAGACCGGAACCCGCCCGTCGCGCAGATGGAAGCGGTGCTTCGCCGCGCCGACCGTGTAATCATAGGCCACAGGCCAGCCATCCGCGCCGGGCACAACCTGCATCCGGTCCGAGCGCAGCACATGCAATTCCTGCACAGTGCCATCCGGGTCGCTTACGGCTTCCAGATAGGCATTGCCCGACAGCAGAAGCTGGGCATAGAGCGCCTCGAACAGTTCGGCCCGGCCCTGAGCGGGGTTCGGACGGGTGATCAGATCCAGCACCGGGTGGCTTTCATAGCGGCGCGCGCAGTCCTGAACCACCAGCGGCATGGCGGCGGCGGCTTCGGAAATCAGGCGCACCGCGCGAAATCCGACCGGATTGCCCAGAAAACCCGCGCGCACCAGCGACACACCCTCGGGCGCGGCCCAACCGGTTCCGGCCCGACCAACAGCCATATCCGGCCCCCTGATCCGCCCCGCCGTCAAGGGCCCCACAGCCGAGGCCTTGGCCTCGGGCAGATGCGTGCCAGCCGTCTCGGGCGGGCGTGTCCTGCGCAGAAAATCAAACATATCGGGCCTTTCTCCATCGACTCCCCCCTTATCCGTGTTCAGTGATCCGCGAGGGGCGCAGGGGGGGGCAGACAGCCCCCCGCCTGCATCCGGACTGTCACATCCGCCTGCCAGAAACCCTATCCGACAGCGGTAAACACCCGGTCATCACAGCGTACGCAGCTTGGGGCGGGCATACTGCGCCGCCGGACCAAGGATCAGTTCCTGTACGGCCCAGACCAGCGCATCCACGCGGTCGGGGCTGCCGGTCCCGCGAAACCCTTGCGCGGTCATCTGCATCATCTGATCCTCCAATGCGCCCAGACGCGCGGTGTGAATGACCCGGCCCTGTTCATAAAGTGCTGCGACAGGTTCGGCGCGGGCCACCTTGCCCCGGCTGGCATGCACGGGCCGAAACGGCACCAGCGGATCAATCTGGCGCAAAACCTCGGCCACCAGATCCCCGCCCTGATTGACTTCGGCCACGATCCGCTCTGCATTGTGCCGCACCATCGCCGCAATCGCCGCCCGTGCCCAGGCCGAGGGCGAGGACGCGCGCAGGCTGGCATCTTCCAGCACATAGGCGCGCCAATCGCTGGGCGGCCCCTCTGTCACCGCACCGACGACAACAATCCCGCACAGATCGGATTTGGCAGTCCCGCTGACCGCCGGGTCCACAGCCACCACCACGCGCGAAAAGGCAGGCGGGGCGGCCCCGCGCGCCTGTTCCAGCAAGGTGATGGGCCAGAGCGTGCCTTCGGCATCTTCCAGCAGGACACCGTCAAGTTCCTGCCGCTCCAGGCTTGTGCCCCGGTAGCGCGCGCGGATCTCTTCCAGAAAGGACGGGGCCAGCCAGGCGCGGTTGGCCTCGGTCGCGGCATGGGTCATCACGGTTGAGGGCGCGCGCAGAATGGATTTCAGCGTGCCCTGACTGCGCGGTGTCGTGGTGACAAGCTGGCGCGGATAGCTGCCCAGACGCAGCGCGAATTGCAGCATGTCCCATGTCTCGCTGGCCTTTGGCCATTTCGCCAGCTCGTCACACCAGGCCGCCTCAAATTGCGGGCCGCGCAACGCCTCTGGGTCTGACGCCGAAAAACACTGCGCCACGGCCCCGTTCGGCCAGATCAGCCGGCGGCGCGTCGCTTCCCAGACCGGCAAGCGGTCGGGCGGAGAGCAGGCAAGGATGCCACTGTCGCCAAAGACCATCACATCGCGGGCCTGATCATAGGTTTCTGCCACCAGGGCCACCCGGCGCGCGGCCCCCACATCCAGCGGGCGCGCGCCTTCGACCTGTGCGCGCACCCATTCCGCGCCCGCACGGGTCTTGCCCGCACCGCGCCCCCCAAGGCAGACCCATGTGCGCCACGCGCCAGCGGGGGGCAACTGGTGGGGTGCGGCCCAGATCTCGAACAGCCATGGCAGCGCCGCGAGCGCGCCATCACTCAGGCTCTCGAGGAAGGCCGCCACCTCCTCGGGCGGTGCGCAGGCAAGCAAGTCGGCGATGGATTTCCGTTCGGGCGGCGTCAAGGTCAAGCGCGCCGCCGGTTCCGGGTCCGGCTGCCGAACCCTTGAGTTTCTGTAGCTGGGCACGTTCATGATAGGCTATCTCCAATGCTTTGCGCAGGCTGCGGAACTCTTCTGCCAACTCCTTTCCGCAGACCGGGCCAAGGTGGTCGTCATCTCTCAGCAGGCCGGTCAGCCGCTTGATGCTGAGATTGAGCAGGTGCTCGGAATAGGACACCATGTTTTCCGGTGTCAGCCCGTCGGGCGGGCAGGTTTCTTTCGTCATTTGCTGATGCCTGTCCTCAGATCCCCCTGCAGATAGGCGTGCATCCTGTCGACCAGCGGCAGAAAGGCACACGTGGCGACAAGATAGCAGCGCAGCGTGAACGAACCGCCAGTTCAGCGTGCGCAGGGGCAGTTGGCTGTTTTTTGGGCCCTGCGCGCGCCAGGCAGGCGCTCGGGCGCCTCCTCCCCTTTTGCCCGCGCGCCAGGCAGGCTAAGACAGACCCGTATCCGCGCGGGGCGGTTACAAGGATCTTGGGCGCTGCGCCGCAGCAAGGGGTGTCGATGTTGGGGATCGTGGTCATTGTCGCGGCGCTGGGGGCGCTGATCTATCTGGCCTATCGCGGCCAGAGCCTGCTTTTGCTGACCCCGGCGCTGGCAATGGTTGCGGTGCTCATTGCCGAAGGCGGCCCGCTTCTGGCCAGCTACACCCAGATCTTCATGGCAGCGACCGGCGGCTTCATCATCCAGTATTTTCCGTTATTCCTGCTCGGCGCAGTGTTCGGAAAGCTGATGGAAGCGTCGGGGTCGGCGCGCGCGCTTGCAGACGGGATCATCCGGGGGCTGGGGCCGCGCCGTGCAATCCTTGCGGTGATCCTGTCCTGCGCCGTGATGACCTATGGTGGCGTGTCCCTTTTTGTCGTGGCCTTTGCCGTCTGGCCGATCGCGCAGGCGCTGTTTCGCGAAGCAGACCTGCCAAAGATCCTGATCCCCGCCACGATTGCGCTGGGGGCCTTCACATTCACCATGACAGCCCTGCCCGGAACACCCGCAATCCAGAACGCGATCCCGATGCCCTATTTCGGAACCACCCCCTTTGCCGCGCCCGGGTTGGGCGTGCTGAGCGGGGCGCTGATGCTCGGGCTGGGCTGGGCATGGCTGGAGCGCCGCGCCCGCCAGATCGGGCCGGGCTTTGGGCCCGAGGATGACAGTCCGGGCGTGACGGCCCCCGGTGCCACGCCCGCACTCGGTATTGCGGCCGCACCGCTCATCCTTGTGCTGGCGCTCAACCTCGCCTTCACCTTTCTTGTCATTCCCGCGCTCGATACAGACTATCTGGCAAACCCCGAATTCGGCGCAACCGATATCGGGGCGCTGCGTGGGATCTGGTCCATCATCGCCGCGCTGACACTCTCATCGCTGGTGCTGATTGCGCTCAACTGGAAACGCCTGTCCGAAACACTGGCCGATACACTCGATTCGGGCGCGAAAGATTCGCTCAAACCCATTTTCAACACCGCCTCGCTGGTGGGGTTCGGGGCGGTCATCGCCTCGCTTTCTGCCTTCGGCCTGATCCGCGACTGGGTGGTGACAGCGGGCGGGGACAACCCGCTGATCTCGCTTGCCATCGGCACCAGCCTGCTGGCGGGCATGACCGGCTCTGCCTCGGGCGGCATGTCGATCGCGCTGTCGACCCTGGGCGAAACCTATCTCGAGATGGGGCTGGCCGCGGGCATCTCGCCCGATCTGCTGCACCGCGTGACGGCGGTTGCCACTGGCGGGCTGGACGCTCTGCCGCATAATGGCGCGGTCATCACCTTGCTCACCATCTGCGGGCTGACCCATAAAGAGGCCTACAAGGACATCGCCGTCGTGGCTGTGCTGATCCCGCTTCTGGCACTGGTCATGCTGATCACACTCGGCACGCTGTTGGGCAGTTTCTGACGGTCGCCGCCACGCGCGGGCGTGCCCTCAGGGCACGCGACGCGCCCGAGTGGCCTGTCCACAGGCCGCGCCGGGCGCGTCTTCCCCGGTTCAGACCTGTCGCGCGCGCCAGACCCTAAGCATGTAGCGCGCCACCATCAGGTCCAGATGCGCGCCGCCGCCATTCTTGCACAGGGTGATCGCCTCCGGGTCGGGCCGGGCAAAGCGCCCAGAGGCGATATCGCGGAACTCGGCCCGGATATCGTCGCGGCTGATCACGCCACGTGCCAGCGGGTCCTTCATCTCGCCGATATGATCGAGCACTGTCGCGCGGCTGTCGACAAACAGGGCCGCACGGCAAAGCGCCGCGTCATCCACCTCGCGCATATCCGCGCGGTACGCCCCGATCAGGTCCAGATGCTGGCCGGCGCGCAGCCAGGACCCGCGGATCAGCGGCGCGCGCGACATCGTCGCCGTGCAGATGATCTCCGCCTCCTGCACTGCCTGTTCCAGATCATCCGCAACGCCGACCCCCTCCAGATCCGCGGCAAAGGCGCGCGCACTTTCCGCCCTGCGCGCCCAGACTGTGAAGCGCGCTTCGGGAAAGACGGCGCGATAGGCCGCCACCATGGAGCGCGCCACAGCGCCCGCGCCCACCAGCAATATCCTGCGGCTGTCGGGCCGTGCCAGATGGCTGGCGGCCAGCAGGCTGTCGCCCGCCGTTTTCCACTCCGTCAGCAGATGAAAATCGACCAGTGCTTCCAGACAGCCATCACTGTCGGAATACAGCGCCGCCCCGCCATTGACCGTGGCCTGTCCGCGCGCGGCATTGCCGGGAAAGATGGTTGCTGTCTTGACCAGCGCGCCCAGCCCGTCAATCCAGGCGGCGCGCGACAAAAGCGTATCTTCGCCACGATAGAGAAACGTATCATCCAGCGTCGCGGGCGGGGCGCGGTGGCCGTCGCGCAGCGCGTCCAGCAGCGCCTGCCAGTCGAGACAGGGCGCAATCTCGGCCGTGATGATCGGCACGGTCATGCCAAGAGATCCAGCCGCGCCAGATCCGCGCGCAGGGCGGCAGGGTCGGAAAACACATGGCCCTGCCAGCCGCGCGCGCGGGCCGCTGCGATATTCTCGGGCTTGTCATCAATGAAGAAAAGCTGCGCGCCGGCCATGCCCGTGCCCTGTTCCAGCGCGGCATAGATCTCGGGCTCGGGTTTCATCAGCTGCAGATGCCCGGAAATGAACGCCATGTCAAAAGCCTGCAGCACGTCAAACCGGGTCTTGGCCCAGTCAAAGGTCTGCACCCCGAAATTCGACAGGGCAAAGACCGGCACACCGCGCTGTTTCAGCGCATAAAGGGCCGTGACGCTGTCCTCGATCACCGGGGTCAGCATGTCGATCCAGCGATCCTGCCAGATCTGGATCTCGGCAGCCCATTCGGGATGGGCGTCGCGCATCGCCTGCACTGTTGGCGCAAAGGGCGCGCCGCGATCAATGCGCGCATTCATCCCGTCCAGATCGACGGCGGCAAACAGGGCTTGGCGTCGCGCGGCCCCGATCAGCCCGTCATAAAAGGCTTCCGGGTTCCAGCCCAGAAGCACATTTCCGATATCGAACACAACTGCGGCGGGCCGGGTCATTGTGACAATGCCTTGGCATGAAACTCGATGTGATCGGCCATGAAACTGGCCACAAAGAAATAGCTGTGGTCATAGCCCGGTTGCATCCGGAACACCCCCGGCTGGCGCCGCGCGGCCATGGCATGGGCCAGCGTTTCGGGGCGCAGCAGATCAAGGAACTGGTCCGCGCTGCCCTGATCCACCATCACCGGGCAGTTCAGCCCCCGTTCCCGCATCAGCAGGCTGGCATCATGCGCCGCCCAAAGGGATTTGTCCTTGCCCAGATAGGCCGCGAACTGCTTGCGCCCCCAGTCGCTGGCCGTCGGATTGGCGATCGGCGCGAAGGCCGAGGCCGAGGCGAAGCGCCCCGGCAGATGCATGGCCAGGGTCAGCGCGCCATGGCCGCCCATGGAATGGCCGGTAATCGCCTGACGGTCTTCTTCCAGCGCGAAATTCGCCATCAGGACACGCGGCAATTCATCAGAGATGTAATCCCACATGCGGAAATGCGCGGCCCAGGGGTCCTGCGTTGCATTGACATAGAACCCCGCGCCCTGCCCCAGATCATAGGCGTCATCATCCGCGACCCCCTCGCCGCGCGGCGACGTGTCGGGGAAGACCACGGCCAGCCCATGGCGGGCCGCATGTTCCTGCGCATGCGCCTTGGTCATGGCGTTTTCATGGGTGCAGGTCAGGCCCGAGAGATACCACAGAAGCGGCACCGGGTGCAGCCGCGCCTCGGCGGGAAGGAACAGGCCAAAGGTCATCTCGCAGCCTGTCACGCGCGAGGCGTGGCGATACACCCCCTGCACCCCGCCAAAGGCCGCATTTTCCGAAACTGTCTGCATCATCCTCTCCGTCAGTCTTGCGCCGCCAACCTGTCAGAACCCTGTGACCCATGCAATCACAACTGGCACGGTTGCGATGCTGGCCAGCGTCGAGACAAGGATCGTGGCGGATACGCGCGCGGGCCCCGCATTGTAATGCTGCGCCAGAATGAAGACATTGCCCGCCACAGGCAGGGCTGCGGCAGCAATCAGCACACCGGCCGATTGCGGGTCGACACCGAACAGCACCAGTGCCGCAAAGGCGGTCAGCGCGGGGTGCAGCACCAGTTTGCCAAAGGACAGCCAGCTGACAATGGCCAGCCGTTCCACCTTCTTGTCGGCCAGCGATGCCCCGATGGCAAAGAGCGCACACGGCGTCGCTGCCGCCCCCAGAAGTGTCAGGAAATCATTCGCCAGCACGGGCACGCCTAGCCCAGTGCCTGACCAGGCAAGCCCCAGAACCATGGCCACCACCATCGGATTCTTTGCCACAGCCACCAGCAGCTTGCGCGGCAGATCGCTGTCAACGCGCCCATCGCGTGACAGGGTGATGATGATCGTGAACAGCGATGAGAAGACGATCAGATCGATTGTCAGGATCAGCAGCACCATCGGCACCGACCCCGGCCCCAGCAGCACGACCAGCAGCGGAACCCCCAGAAACCCGGTATTGCCGATGATCGAGCAATGCGCCTCGATCAGCGCCTCTTCCATCCGCGCCCGGCGCAGAAACGCGATGGCCATTACCACGACATAGAGCGCGGCACAGGCCCACAGATAGGCGGCGGCGGCGCGCGGGTCGAGAAGGTCTGAAAGCGACAGGTTGGCCGTGAACCCGAACAGCATGGCCGACAAT
>SKWJ01000097.1 GCA_007128995.1 Paracoccaceae bacterium | reverse complement strand
GGACGCGCTGCGCGAACAAGCACCGCGCACCTGACAACTCCTTCGCCCGCGCATGCGTGATCGCACCGCGCGCGCGGGCCTTGCGCCTGAGGCAGTGAAAAGCACATCAGCGCCCTGCTCTTTGGATTGGCATGTGGTGGGCGTTCAGATCTCGACTGCCGTAGTCTTCAGTACGGTGCGCAGCGCGAATGACGACTGCATCTGAACGACCCCTGGCAACCGGCTGAGATAGCGGCGGTGGATGCGGGCAAAATCTTCCGTGTCGGCAGCAACAATCTTGAGCAAGTAATCCGCGCTTCCCGCCATCAGATGGCATTCCAGAATATCGGGCACGCGTTTGACCTCGCGCTCAAAAGCGTCGAGAATCTCGTCGCTTTGCCCGGCCAGCGTTATCTCTACATACACGACAGTTGATCGACCGATCCGCTTCAGATCAAGCAAAGCAACATAGCCGCTGATATAGCCTTCGGCCTCCAGACGCTGCACCCGCCTGTGACATGCCGAGGCTGACAGATGTACGAGTTCCGCAAGTTCGGCATTTGTAATCCTGCCCTGCTGCTGCAGAACACGCAATATGCGACGATCTATCGCGTCTAGCTGCATCGCAGCGCAACCTTTCACTATTCTCAGAGTATCATACGCAAAATCCTGCGACAGAAATCCGCTCTCACGAAGAAACTGTCAAGGAAATCCTGCTGCGTGCATCCTAGAGTGGTGTTGAAATAAGGAGGAGAGTTTCATGCTCATCGGTTGCCCAAGGGAAATCAAGCCACAAGAGTTCCGAGTCGGTCTGACCCCGAACGCCGTGCGAGAAGCCATTGGTCATGGCCATCAGGTGATGATTGAGGTTGGAGCCGGCCTTGGGGCCGGTTTCCCGGATGATGCCTATGCAAGTGTCGGCGCGGAAATTGTTGATACCGCAGAAGAAATCTTTGCCCGCGCAGAGATGGTGGTGAAGGTAAAGGAACCGCAGGCAGTTGAGCGTAAGCAGTTGCGCGAAGGTCAACTTCTGTTCACCTATCTGCACCTTGCCCCTGATCCGCTTCAGACGCGCGATCTGCTGGACTCGGGGGTCACCGCGATCGCCTATGAAACAGTGACAGACCGCGCAGGTGGACTTCCATTGCTGGCACCAATGTCCGAGGTTGCAGGGCGCCTTGCCCCCCAGATGGGGGCTTGGGCGCTGCAAAAGGCCAATGGTGGACGCGGTGTCCTGATGGGGGGGGTCCCCGGTGTGCGGCCCGCGAATGTAGTGATCATCGGGGGCGGAGTCGTTGGAACAGCATCCGCGCGCGTGGCCGTGGGCATGGGCGCAAATGTGACCATCCTCGACAGATCGATACCACGCATGTCCTATCTGGATGATATCTTTCATGGGCGACTGACAACCCAGTTCTCGGACACGGCCGCAATCGAGGATCTGATCATCCGCGCCGATATGATCGTCGGGGCAGTGCTGATCCCCGGGGCTGCCGCCCCCAAGCTTATCCGGCGCGAGCATCTGTCACAGATGCAACCCGGCGCGGTTCTGGTGGATGTTGCCATCGATCAAGGCGGGTGTTTCGAGACATCGCGCGCCACCACCCACGCCGATCCGATCTATGATGTCGATGGCGTGATCCATTACTGCGTTGCCAATATGCCCGGCGCGGTCGCGCGAACCTCAACCCAAGCGCTCGGCAATGCAACAATGCCTTTCATGCTGGCACTTGCAGACAAGGGCTGGCGCAAGGCTTGCGAGGACGATCCCCACCTTCTTGAAGGCTTGAACACCCATGCAGGCCATCTGACCTATTACGCGGTTGGCCGCGCGCTCGGGATTGATGTCCTGTCGCCCACGCTTGCCCTGAAAACCTGAAAATCAGGCGCTGGACATCCGCAGCGGGCACATGTGCCGTACGGGCGTCCGGTTTTTAACAGCAATTAATATTCAAATCTTGCAATATGTATTTTCAGGCTTATACTGTACCCCAGACATCACAAACCGGAGTTGGCACAATGAGCCCCGAAATTACCGCATTCTTTGACAATGACACATTCACGGTAACCTATGTCGTGCGTGACCCCAGCAGCAACAAATGCGCGATCGTCGATTCGGTCCTTGATTTCGATCACGCCTCGGGCCGCACCGACACGCATTCCGCTGATGAAGTGATCCGCTTTGTCCGGGACAAGAACTATCAGGTCGAATGGTTGCTGGAAACACATGTCCATGCCGATCATCTTTCGGCCGCACCTTATATCCAGCAGGAACTCGGCGGCAAGATTGCGATTGGCGAGAACATAAAGGTGGTTCAGGAAACCTTTGGGAAGGTCTTCAACGAAGGGACCGAGTTTCAGCGCGACGGTTCGCAATTCGATGCGCTCTTCAAGGAAGGAGACAGCTTTCATATCGGCCAGATGCGCGGTGATGTGATGCACACACCAGGTCATACACCCGCCTGTCTGACATATGTGATTGGCGATGCTGCCTTTGTCGGTGACACATTGTTCATGCCCGATTTCGGAACAGCGCGTTGTGACTTCCCTGGCGGGTCGGCCGAAATGATGTGGGACTCGGTTCAGAAAATTCTCTCGCTGCCGGATGATACCAGGATCTTCGTCGGCCATGATTACAAGGCCGAAGGCCGCGACACCTATGCATGGGAAACAACCGTCGGTGCGCAAAAACAACTGAACAAGCATGTCGGCGCCGGAAAATCCAAAGAGGATTTCGTCACTGCCCGCAACGAGCGGGATGCGCAACTTGGAATGCCACGTCTGATCCTGCCGTCGCTGCAGGTCAATATGCGTGCAGGTCAGATGCCGCCAGCCGATGACAATGGCACCGTGTATCTGAAACTGCCAGTCAACACGCTTTGAATCCACTCTAGCGCGGATGCAGCCTGCAAGGGCCGCGCCCGCGCTCCATACAGGAAAAGAAACATGATTGAAACTGACTGGATATGGGGTCTTGTCGGCGGTCTGATGATCGGGTCGGCTGCTGCCATTTATCTGCTTGGCAATGGCCGTATCATGGGTGCGAGCGGAATTATCGGCGGGCTTGTCGATCGATCGGGCCTGTCAACATGGGCCGAACGCGCAGCGTTTCTGGCCGCTCTGGTTGTTGTACCGGCACTTATGCTGCCACTCTACTCGGTCCAGGTGACGACCAATATAACGTCTAATCTGGCAATCGTCATTATCGGAGGGGTCTTGGTCGGCATCGGCACCCGATTGGCGAATGGGTGCACATCTGGGCATGGTGTGTGCGGGATCTCGCGCTTTTCGCTGCGCGGCATCGTGGCAACGGTTTTCTATCTGCTTGCAGGCGGGCTTACTGTTGTCCTGTTTCGGCATCTTCTGGGGGTGATCTGATGCAACGTATTGTGATTGCAGCTTTGTCAGGCGGGCTATTCGGCGCGGGACTTCTGGTCTCTGGGATGACCGATACCAACAAGGTACAAGGATGGCTGGACGTGTTTGGCGCTTGGGACCCAACACTTGCCTTCGTTCTTGGTGGGGCGATCCTGCCAATGATGGTCGCGTGGCACATGACCACAAAACGCGCACAGTCCCTTGCCGGAACGCCGTTTCCAGGCAAACCTGACCCACGCCTCGGCCATAACCTTGTCCTTGGGTCGGTTCTCTTCGGGGCGGGTTGGGGTCTGGTTGGGCTATGTCCCGGGCCGGCGATTGCGTCGCTCAGCTGGGGCGGCACTGGCGGGATCGTCTTTATTCTGGCCATGATCGCAGGTATGATCGTCGCACAACCCATCAGGCTGCGTATCGACCGACTCGCAGCCATCTGAGCGGAGCCGTGTTGCATGGAAATTAGACCTCTGACCGAGGCATATGCTGTCTCACCCCAAATACAACCTGACGATATGGCAGCGATCGTAGAAGCTGGCTTCAAGACGGTGGTCTGCAACCGGCCTGATGGTGAAATCCCATCCGAGCTGCAAGCCGATACCATGCGCGCCGCAGCCGAGGCGGCGGGATTGCGCTTCGTGCTCAACCCTGTGACCGGTGGCGCGATCACGATGGAAAATGTCACCGAGCAAGGCCGCGCTTTGGATGAAAGCTCAGGACCAGTGCTGGCCTATTGCGCCTCTGGCAACCGGTCATCGATTGTCTGGGCGCTATCTCAAGCGGGCAAGCAGCCAACCGATACTCTGATCGCGATCCCAGCACGTTACGGTTACGGGCTGGAACCCTT
>SKWJ01000116.1 GCA_007128995.1 Paracoccaceae bacterium | reverse complement strand
TGGCTCGCGCTCGCTCGCCGTAGGCGGCTCGGCCATCGTCAAGGCCACCAACAAGGTGATCGACAAGGCCAAGAAGATTGCGGCCCATCTGCTGGAGGCCGCACCAGAGGATATTGAGTTGAAAGACGGCAAGTTCTCGGTTGCCGGAACGGATAAATCGATAGACTGGTCCGGGGTAACGCTGGCAGCCTATGTGCCGCATAACTACCCGCTCGAAGACTTGGAACCAGGGCTGGAAGAGACGGCATTCTATGATCCGTCCAACTTTACTTACCCGTCCGGTGCTTATGGCTGCGAGATCGAACTTGATCCCGAAACTGGCAAGATCGACATTCTGCGCTTCATCGCGGCTGATGATTTTGGCAATATCGTCAATCCGATGATTGTCGAGGGCCAGGTTCACGGCGGACTCGCGCAGGGGATCGGGCAGGCACTTCTGGAAAATTGTGTCTATGATGATCAGGGCCAGTTGCTGTCAGGCAGCTACATGGATTACGCCATGCCGCGCGCCGATGATGTGCGGGGCTTCACGGTGGATCATAGCTGCGTCACGCCCTGTACGCATAATCCGCTTGGCGTGAAGGGGTGCGGTGAAGCAGGTGCAATTGGCTCACCACCCGCGGTGGTCAACGCAGCGATCGATGCGCTTCACCGGGCTGGCCATACTCACGTCAAACATATCGACATGCCGCTGACGCCATCGCGCGTCTGGGCTGCGATGAACCGCTGAGGGAGGAGGAATCCATGCATAATTTCGAGTTCGTGAAACCCTCGAGCATTGCCGATGCTGTCGCAGCACTGGCAAATGAAGACGCGCAGCCGATTTCAGGGGGGCAGACGCTTATCCCGTCAATGAAGGCGCGCCTGAATGCGCCTGAAATTCTGGTCAGCCTGACCGGGATCGCCGAGATGGCGGGTGTGCGGCGCGATGGCAGCACAATGGTGGTTGGCGCAGCCACCACCCATGCCGCAGTCGCGCGCGAAGCTGCTGCGGATTTCCCTGGCCTGGCTGCCCTGGCTGGCCAGATCGGCGATCCGGCCGTACGCAACCGAGGAACGCTTGGCGGCAGTGTCGCCAATAATGACCCCTCGGCCTGTTATCCGGCGGCGGTGCTTGGCACAGGGGCAACGATTGTCACCAATTCCCGCGAGATCGGGGCGGATGACTACTTCCAAGGTATGTTTACAACTGCGCTGGAAGAGAGTGAGATCATCACCGAAATCCGGTTTCCGATCCCGCAAAAATCAGCATATGCGAAATTCTTGCAACCTGCCTCGCGCTTTGCCTTGACCGGGGTCTTTGTGGCGCAATACGCGTCCGGTGTCCGGGTGGCAGTCACCGGGGCCTCAGAAGGTGGGGTGTTCCGCTGGGCAGAGGCCGAAGCGGTGCTGTCGTCCAGCTTTGATGCTGACAGCATCGGACGGCTGTCACACCCGGCCGATGGCATGATCGCAGATTTGCATGGCACGTCGGAGTATCGCGCTCATCTTGTCCGGGTGATGACCCAGCGCGCGGTCCGCGCGGCAGGTTGATATCTGCACCCTGTGCGAAAATGAAAGAGGGCCCGAGCGGCCCTCTTTTGCATTTCCTGCTTGGAATCGCAGGCTGTATGGTTAGCTTGTGCAGCAATTCATGCTGACAGGAGGCTCCATGAGCATTGATCTTCATTACTGGCCGACGCCAAATGGCTGGAAAGTTTCCATCGCACTGGAAGAAATGGGCCTGCCCTACCAAGTGCATTACGTCAATATCGGTGCTGGGGATCAGTTCAAACCCGAGTTTCTGAAAATTGCACCCAATAACCGTATGCCGGCGATCATGGACCCGGATGGCCCTGATGGCAAACCCATCGCCCTATTCGAATCCGGCGCGATCCTGCAGTATCTGGCGCGCAAGACCGGACAGTTCGGCGGCCCGTCCGAGCGCGACCGCATCGCAGTCGATCAATGGCTGATGTGGCAGATGGGGGGCCTGGGCCCGATGGCGGGGCAGGCACATCATTTTTTGAAATACGCTCCGGCAATGGATCCGCCCCATGATCTGCCTTATGCAAAGGATCGTTATCGCAATGAGGTGGCACGCTTGCTCGGTGTGCTGAACAAACAGCTTGCCGAGAATTCCCATGTCGCTGGCGATTTTTATTCTATCGCGGATATGGCGATCTGGCCTTGGGCCATCCTCTGGGAAGGGCAGGAGCAGACTTTGGACGACAAGCCCCATCTGGCCCGCTGGCTGGACGCGGTCGGCGCGCGAGACGCAGTTCAGAAAGGCAAGGCGCTGGGCGCCGAGAAGCGCTCAGATGTGCAAAAGGACCGGGACGCGCAAAAGGTTCTGTTCGGCAAGCGCGATTGATGGGTCAAGGACAGCTGTCGCCCCGCAGGCAGTTGTCCTTACTTCTTTGGCGCGGAACTATAGCGCTCGAACAGCTTTGCCTGTGACATGAAAAATGCAAACAGCGCCAGTGGCAGCACGAATGTGCGAAAGTTCACCCACATATCAGTCGACATTGTCCGCCAAACAAATTCATTCGCCAGTGCCATGGCCGCGAACATGAGCGCCAGCCGCTTTGTCAAAAGCATCCAGCCTTCATGCGTCAAGGGCAGCGCGCCTTCCATGACCAGTTCCAGCCAGCTTTGTCCGCGTGCCAGACCGATGAACAGAAGTCCGGCAAAGATGGAATAAACAGCGGTTGGCTTCATCTTGAAGAATCGTTCGTCATTCAGCCAGACTGTCAGCCCGCCAAAGACAACCACCATCACCAATGTCACCAGTTGTAGCTTGCTCAACCGGCCTGACAGTTTCCACAATACGAACGTTGCCAACGCCATCAGCGGAATGAACGCAGCCGTGAGCAGGATGAACGCATCATATTCCGTGCCGCCAATTACGTAGCTTTGTCCGCGGGTGGAGATATATCCAGCGAAAAACAGCAGCACTGGACCAAGTTCCAGGCCGATCTTTACTGCAGGTGCAACCTGTCGTCCCGACATGAATGGTCCTTAGTCCAAGAGATCTGCGCCCGTTATCGCGGCTTATGACGCTAGGCGCAACACCACATCACGCCCGCGGCGATTATACCGCAACTCCGACTCGCCAATGGCGGTCACCTGTCCACCGTCCAGTTGTTCGCCCACCCGGACCGTCACCACACGCCCGTTGGACAGCCTGACAAGCGCCCTGCGTGACGACTGCGTCCCCATCACCCCGATCAGATTGACCTGTCGCAGGTTGATCGCACGGGTCTGCGTCGCCTCGCGTGCGACAGAGGCTGAAGTCGGAATAGACGGGGCTGCCACAGCTGCGCTGGCTGTCTGAACCGGAGCGCTTGGTGCGGGCGCTGATGGCGTGGCAGGTTGGGGCTCGGCGTTGCGCAGACTGCGCTCAACAATAGCGGCAAACTGGCCTGGGCGCGCATCCGGCCGGAGCGATGCTGCAACCGCAAGATCGGATGCGTCTGGGAAGCGTTCCGCGGGTTGCAGTGCGCCCGCCGGGACCGCCGCATCCGCTGGCCGTGCCACCGGCCGCAGCGCGTTCAGTGCCAGACCGCCAAGGGGCGGGGTCACGTCCAGACGCGCCTGATCATCCTCGAGTGCCTCTTCTTCAGGCAACGCGCTGTCGCTGTCCAAAGGGGCTTCAGCGGGCTCTGGCGCAATCCCTTCGGGGCGGGCAGGCGGTGTTGCGCTTGGCTGGCCCTGAGTAACATTGATGTCGAGATCGGTTTCATCAAGCGGATCGACTGCGGGCGGTGGCGTTTCAATAGCGGTATCAGGGACGGGGTCGGGCGCCAGAAGAAGGTCGCGCTCGGCTTGCAGGGCGGCCAAAACGTCTTCCGGGACAAGCGCATCTGGACGCTGCGGCGGTGTTGACGTGGGTGCGCCAGACGCAACCGTGATATCCAGCAATTCCTCGCCTGCGGGCAGCGAAGGCTGTGGCGCAACCGATGTCTGCTCGGAGGGTGGAGTTTCTGTGACTTCAGGCGCGCTGACCTCGGGCGCAACCTCGGACCTGAGGGGTGGCAAGGGGGTGCTGCCAAACGGACTTGGGGCTGCAGGTGCTGAGGGGAAGGCCGATGCCTCTTCCGGCGGAAGCAAGGCCATGGAGCGCAGCCCGGCAATGCGCCCGGCCAATGGCTCGAACTCGGTGCGGGGGGCTGCCTGGCTTTCGGGGTCCGTGGCGGGTCCCATCTGTGCAGCGAGGGTACTG
>SKWJ01000272.1 GCA_007128995.1 Paracoccaceae bacterium | reverse complement strand
TCTACTCGGCCTCTCTGATTGCCGATAACCGGCTGCATCCGGCCTCCATCGGGATGACCAATTTCCTGCAACCCAACGTGGTGAACTGGAATGCCATCATGGCTTTCGCTGCCACCTATGTCACCCCCATCGTTGCTGCCTTCGTGCTGCTGCAACGCCAAATCGTCAATGGATTGACCGCGGGAGCGCTGAAATGACCGCCCAGATAGAAATTCTCGATGTGCAGAAACACTATGGCAGCTTCCATGCTCTCCGCGACATCACCCTGAGCATCCCCAAGGGGCAATTCGTGGCGCTTGTCGGCCCCTCGGGTTGCGGCAAATCCACGCTCTTGCGCTCGATCGCGGGGCTTGAGACGATTTCAGGCGGAACCATGCGCATCGCCGGCGAAGTTGTGAATGACATGCCCCCGCGCAAGCGTGATCTGGCGATGGTGTTCCAGTCCTATGCGCTTTATCCGCATATGAATGTGCGCGACAATCTGACCTATGCGCTGCGGCTAAAGCGCGTGCCGAAGTCTGAACGCTACGCGAAAGCTGACGAGGTCGCAAAGGTGATCGGGCTGGAAGCCCTGCTCGACCGCTACCCGCGCGAACTGTCTGGCGGGCAGCGCCAGCGCGTGGCCATGGGCCGCGCCATCATTCGCGAACCGAAGGCATTTCTGTTCGACGAGCCGCTTTCCAATCTGGACGCCGCGCTGCGCGTCAAGATGCGCAAGGAAGTGCGTGCGCTTCATGACCGGATCGGGGCGACATCAGTCTATGTCACGCATGACCAGATCGAGGCAATGACCATGGCCGATCATGTCGTCGTATTGCGTGCAGGTGTGATTGAACAACAGGGCAGGCCGCTTGATCTCTATGAACGGCCAGCCAATCAGTTTGTGGCGGGCTTCATTGGCTCGCCCGCCATGAATTTCGTGCCCGCTGTGACGGGTGCAGACGGGCGCTCGGTCACGCTGGGGATGACGAAACAGGCGCTCTTGCCGCTGGATCTTCAGGTGGCACCTGACCGGCCCGTGACCGTCGGCTTGCGCCCGGAGCATCTGGAGATCTGCGCGCCCGAGACAAATGGCGCCTTTCCCGTTACTGTTGGTGCAATCGAGCGTACGGGGTCTTCCTGCTACCTGTTTTCGGAGGAAGAGCCCGAGATCATCATTGTCACGGACGGCGCGACGCCTGTGAAGAAGGGTGAGACGCTCGGGCTTCGGATCCAGCCCGAGCGGGTCCATCTGTTTGACCGTGAAAGCACATTAACGCTGCGAGGCTAGTTTATGGCGGACACACGCAGTGATGTGGTGATCGTAGGTGCAGGGCCAGCTGGTGCTGTCGCCGCGCTGGAACTTGTACGCGCGGGCATGTCGGTCACAGTGCTGTAACAGGGCGGTTGGGTTGCGGCTGATGAGTTTGACGGTACGCGGTCCGAATGGGAATTGACTCAGCTGCGCAAATGGCACCCGAACCCCAATGTACGCGGGCGACCTGAGGATTATCCGATCGATGCCGAGCAGTCGGAAGTCAATCCGTTGATGTTTGCAGGCGTCGGTGGGGCGGCACTGATCTATGGCGCGCATTGGGTGCGATTCATGCCCTCGGATTTCCGGGTCCGCACATTGGGTGGCGTGGCCGAAGATTGGCCCTTCACTTACGAAGACCTCGCCCCGTTCTACGAATATGTCGAAGAGGCGATGGCCGTGGCCGGCCTGTCGGGCAATCCCGCCTATCCCGACGGTGCGCCTTGCCCGTTGCCGCCCCTGCCCGTGGGCCGCGTCGGGCGCAAGGCCGCCGAGGGTATGAACAAGCTCGGCTGGCATTAGTGGCCAGGGTCCAATGCGATTGCATCGCGGGCATGGCGCGGGTTGCAGCCATGCGTCCTGCGCGGCACTTGCGGCACGGGGTGTTCGGACGGGGCCAAGGCCACGCCGGACCGCACCCATTGGCCGGAAGCGCTGAAGCCTGGTGTTCGGCTGATCACGGGCGCGCGCGTTGGGGAGGTGATGACCGATGCACAAGGGCGCGCATCCGGGGCTGTCTGGCGCGGATCAGCTGCGGCTGTCTGATCGCCCTTTTGATCGCGTGCTTGCCATTTAGCCTGCATTATCCGAGCCGATGCGCAGGTTTCTGGCCATTCAGGCCCCAGTTGAAAACCTGAACGATGTCAAGATCGTGGCCAGCACTGATCCAGAGGGCTTTAAGGCCATGGCGACTGTGTTGGCGAACGCGTACTTCATGTGTGAAACAGTTTGCGAGGAAATAGGGTATCCGGGACAAGAAGCGCGCGATAGTTTTATTGGGTTGACCGAGATCGATATCGCGCTGATCGATAGAGGGAATTCTGTAGTCGTTACTTGGCGCCGAGGAACGCCGGACAATTGAAACAATCTACTCGGCCCCATCGGACGACGATCTGTAGTTCCTGCCTGAACCTGTCGAAGATGAGCCCGCCGATCTGCCCCGCGGGCCACCAGCGCAGCCCCGCAAGCCCCCGATGTTATCGATGACGCTGATGGCCGAGACGGGCCATGCCGCACGGTTGAAGCGTGGCTAGATCTCATGGTGCAAGCCGCCGATCTGGTTCGGGGATGACCCATCGCGCAATCAGATGGCTGTTCTCTTCCGTCTGGACGATGGGCGTCTACGGCTTGAATTCCCTGCACCCGTGGCCGAGTCCGCTTTTGATATCCTGGAACTTGCGCCCTGAGTGCTCGCCCAGCCTTACGGCAGGAGGGTGATACTTGCAGGATCAAAGAGTGGCCGTTCCTGACCTTTCTCGACAAAGATTGCGCGCCCGGGCCAGCGCAGATCTGTGACGAAATACCGAATGCCATGGGTCGAGGTGCCATAGGGGCCGCAGACTGGTTCGGGAACATCGCCGGTGGCGGTGGGCGCAAGTGCCGCCGGATCGTCAGGGGTCAGCATATGAAAGGTCATGCTCCCGGGCGCGGGGCGCAGCGCAATGGCCTGCCATGTGCAGTCTGCGTCCGCGTCGAGGTCTCCCGCTGCAATCAAGACCTCCTTGAGCGTGGCGATGCTGTCGCCCTCTGGCAAGGCGAAATTCTGCACCGCAATGCCCATATCCGCATCATCGTTGCGCATGACAAAGGCCGCGCGGTCCTCATCCCAGACAACCTGCCATATGCTGCCATTGAAATCGCAACTCTCGGCCCAGATTCCGATCCCGCCGCCTTGGTGCCACTGCCAGGTACAGCTTGCTGCATCGGTTTGCCAATCCGGCAGCGGCGGCAGGCTACTGCCATTCGCAAGGCCCGCGCCTGGCATTGCTGCCGCGATCCAGACGAAGGCCAGATCCATACGCCTCATTGTTCCCACCACCCTTCCAGCTTCAGTGCTTGTCGCGCAGTTTCGTGCATATGACAGGCCAGAGTTGCAGGTCCACCGCCCGTGCCGCCCATCCATTGAGCTTGTTCATAAAGGCAGGACGTATTGCGGAAGGACATCCAGGCCCGCTGCATGGCGCGCAGGCGCTCCTCGATCGAGGAGGCCGCAGAGCCAAGGGCGCGCATTTCGGCATCCTGCGCTTCCGCATCGGAAACGCGCTCGGCATAGGCCATATTCAGCCTTGCATCCCAGTAGCCAAGCTCGCCCTCAAGACAGGCCATCATGCCTATGGTTGTATCGCCGCCGGGGGTCATCATGCAGGCTGCTGCCCCACGCCCGACGCAATCGAGCACGCTATGGCCTGCCATGCCCGAAGCATTTGCCCGGACCTCTGCCACGCAGCGTTCTGTAGGCTCTGCCGAAAACATTGGCTCTGCCTGCAGCGCCGCGCCGGATGCAAGGCTCAGAGCAAACAGGCCCGATCCGAGGATGCTTTTGATGTATCGTTTGTCCGTGATCAACCCGCTCGAGTACAAGAGCATGTCTTCTGCCTTTCTCTTCTGTGTTGATTATCACTGCGTACATGCGCGCAGTCGATAACGCAGAATATTCTTTCAGGCGCAATTTCAAAGTCCTTTTGAGTCAGCAAGAAGCGCGATGTCCTGGACTGAGCGAGGCCATAAGCTCTGCCTTCGCGAACCGAACCAAGCGGCGCGGCGATCGCGGGTTCTGGCTGATAAATTGCTGCACTGCAGCATTATCCCTTGAAATGCTGCAGTGCAGCAATTATGTCAGGACTACGCGCAGGGGTCATGTCAGACGCTCTGCGATCATCGCAAGCAAGGAGAGACACCATGACCAACCCTGA
>SKWJ01000025.1 GCA_007128995.1 Paracoccaceae bacterium | reverse complement strand
TGCAACCGGTCGAGACCGATGCGCAGGTCGGTCGGCGTGACGAAGGGCGATGTCGCATAAAGGCAGCAGACAGGGGTCTGCGGTGCAATGCTCAGCCGCTTTATTGCGTCGGCAATCACCGGCACGGTCGGTGTGAGATCATCTGCTAGTTCTTCGCTGCGACGAAAGGGAGCTTCGGCCCCCCAACCCTCGGCCACCGCAGCGATCTCATCATCATCCGTCGACACGACTATGCGGTCGAAGCATCCGCTGTTGATCGCAGCCTCGATAGGCCAGGCGATCATGGCCTTTCCGCAGAAATCGCGGATATTCTTGCGCGGAATGCGCTTAGACCCACCGCGCGCCGGGATGATGCAGATAGCAGTCAAGACAGCGCAACCTTCAACGCGGCAAGCACCCTGCCCTGATCCTGGTCACTCAGCCCGGCATGCAACGGGATGGAAATGGCACGGGAGTAGTAATCTTCGGCTTTGGGAAAATCACCGGGATTAAAGCCCAGCTCGCGGTAGTAGGGCTGCAGATGGACCGGGATGTAATGCAGGTTTACCCCGATGCCTTGCGCGCGCAGCCCCTCGAACACGGCGCGGTGCCGCGTCGGACCATCAAGCCGGATGACATAGAGATGCCAGCTTGATGCCGCGCCTTCCTGCCGCCCCGGAATGCGCAGGGGTAGCTCAGAGAGCGCCATGTCATAAGCCTCGGCCAGCTCGCGCCGACGGGTGACGAAGGCGTCCAACTGGTCAAGCTGGTTCAGCCCCAGCGCGGCTTGCATCTCGGTCATGCGATAGTTCCAGCCCAGCTCCAACTGCTGGTAATACCATGGCCCATCGGGTGCATGGGTCATCTGATCCGCATCGCGGGTGATGCCATGGCTGCGCAAACGCTCCATCCGCGTGGCGAGGTCGGCATCATTGGTCAATGCCATGCCGCCCTCAGCGGTGGTGATGATCTTGACCGGGTGAAAGCTGAACACGGTGATGTCGGAATGCGCGCAATTGCCCACCGGTGCGCCCAGATACTCCGCGCCGATGGAATGGCTGGCATCCTCGATCAAGCGGATACCGTGTGCGCACGCCAACGCCGCGATGCGCGCCATGTCGGGCGACTGGCCGCACATATGCACGGCAACAATGACCTTGGGCAGGCGGCCTGCGGCCCGCGCGGTGGCCAGTTTGGCAGCCAACGCGTCAGGGCACAGGTTGAAGGTTTCAGGATCGATATCGACGAAATCCACATCTGCCCCGCAATAGCGCGCGCAATTGGCCGAGGCGACAAAGGTGATGGGCGAGGTCCACAAGAGATCCCCCGGCCCCAGGTCGAGCGCCAGACAGGCGATGTGCAGCGCCGAGGTGGCGGAATTGACCGCCACCGCATGACCCGCACCCACCCGCGCCGCCACCGCCTGTTCAAAGCGCGGCACTGCGGGTCCTTGCGTCAGGAAATCCGACCGCAGCACATCCGTCACTGCGCGGATATCAGCGTCAGAGATGATCTGGCGGCCGTAGGGGATCATCAGATCGCCCCGATCTTGGCGCGATTGGCGCGGATCCAACCTGCCAGCGCTTCCGGTGTCATCCAGTTAGGGTTGTTGTCGCTGGTATAGCTAAAGCCTTCCGCAACCTTGCGCCCGTCCTTGATCCGCGCCGGGTCATTCGCCCATTTGTTGATCGCGGGCAGGATCTTGAAATGAGCATCATACTCATAGGAATAAGGCGCGTCCTCGATTCCGATCATCTGTTCGTGCAGCTTTTCACCGGGGCGAATGCCGACGATTTCGTGGCGCGCATCGGGGGCAACGACACTGGCAATATCCGTAACCTTCATCGAAGGGATCTTCTTGACGTAGATCTCGCCCCCGACCATGTCATCGAACGCGTGCCAGACCAGCTCAACCCCCTGTTCCAGAGAGATCATGAAGCGTGTCATGCGCACGTCAGTGATCGGCAGCACCCCCTGATCTGCAATAGACATGAAGAACGGGATCACCGATCCGCGCGAACCCATGACATTGCCGTACCGCACCACGGAAAACCGCGTACCGTGTTCGCCAGCATAGGCATTGCCCGCCACAAACAGCTTGTCGGACGCCAGCTTCGACGCACCGTAGAGGTTGATAGGTGAGGACGCCTTGTCCGTGGACAAGGCGACCACACGCTTGACACCCTTGTCGATGGCGGCGTCGATAACATTCATCGCGCCATCAACATTGGTCTTGATGCATTCGAACGGGTTGTATTCTGCAGTCGGTACGATCTTGGTGGCGGCGGCATGGACCACGTAATCCACCCCGTCAAAGGCGCGGTTGAGCCTGGAACGGTCGCGCACATCGCCGATGAAGAACCGCACCCGCGGATCATCGCCGTAAAGCTTGGCCATATCCCACTGCTTCATCTCGTCGCGCGAGAAGATAATCAACTTCTTTGGATTATAGCGCGCAAGGGTCATTGCCGCGAAGGCATGGCCAAAGGAGCCGGTACCGCCAGTGACCAGTATGCTGGAGTTGGAAAGCATGTTTTGTTGTTTGCCTTTTCCTCGACGAAACTATCGATATATCAAGCGGCTTCGCTCAGCCTGGCGATGCGCTGAAAGACTGGATTGCCGGCCATCAAGGCAGCCCAGCTATCACAACCAACCACGCATCCCTTTTCCATAACCAGTATGCGATCACAGCGCTTCACCGTACTCAACCTGTGCGCGATCATCACCACGGTTTTGTCTCCCGGTAGCGCATCAATCGCCGTCATCACTTCGGCCTCGGTCAGGTTATCCAGCGCGCTCGTCGCCTCATCAAACACGATCAGATCGGCATCGTGATAGAGCGCGCGGGCAATCCCGATGCGCTGGCGCTGCCCGCCAGAGAGCCGCACCCCGCGTTCCCCCACGGTCGTCTGATATCCCTCTGGCAATTCGGTACGGATAAACTGATCGATCTGTGCGATCTGGGCTGCACGATACACCCGGTCCATGTCCACTTCGCGGGGTGGCACGCCCAGAGCGATGTTTTCGGCAACCGATGAATCCGTCAGGAAAATATCCTGTGGCACATAGCCCACGCTTTGCTGCCATGCGCGGATATTGTCCGTGGTGAGTTCGGTGTCGTCGGCCACAATAGCACCGGAGCGCGGCGCCAGGAGCCCGAGGATCAGATCCGCCAAGGTCGTCTTGCCCGCTCCCGTGCCGCCCACTATGCCGATCCGCTCGCCAGCACGGATGGCGAAGGAGATGTTCGAGACACCGGCGCGTTCAGCTTTTGGGTAGCGGTACGTGACATTGCGGAACTGCAGGCTTTTGCGCAGCCCAAGCGATGCCGGGCGTTTTATGGGCAATGCTCGGCACCCGCCGTCGCCGTAGAGATCCGCATGCACCATCTCGAGCGCGGCACGGCCGGTCTGGAGGGTCGCAGCAGCGCTGTAGAGTTTGTTCAGCTCCGGCATCAGGCGCTGACCAGCCAGCGCGAACACGCCCAAGAGCGGCAGGAGCACCCCGAGCGCTGTCCCATCGGTGAAGCCCACCGGGTCGAGCAGGACAAGGCAGAGCACAATCACCCCGCCGAAGACCATGGCCTGCATGGCCACTGTCGGGATAGACCTGTAAAGCTCTGCCCGAACCTGCACCTGCGCCATGCGCTGCGCCGGGGTCCGGAAGCGATCGACATAGCTAAGCTCGCGCCCCAGAAGCTTGATATCCTTGACCCCACCGAGGGCTTCGGTCGCCATGCGGTAGCGCTCGGCATTCGCAGCCGCGCGGATCTTCCCCAGCTGCCGTAGCCGTGCGCGCGTCAGAGCGTAGATCGCGCCATAGGCACTGCCGAGCACGGCAAAGGCGATCAGCGTCACCATGGGCTCGACCCAGAGCAGGAAGCCGACAATGGCGAATACGGACAACAGCGCGGTGACCAATTCAGCAGTCGGCTTCAGGACTTGGGCGACGACCTGTTTTGCCTCCGCAAGCACGCGCGTGCCCATGTCGCCCGAATGATGGTCGAGAAAATACTCATACGGTTGCGAGAGGTAGCGCGCCATCAGGCGACTGCTGATCGAATACTCGCGCATCAGGGTGAAGCGCGCAATCGCGTAGGTTTTCAGGATCTGGACGGCGACGCTCAAGAGGATTACCAGAAGCGCGCCGACACCGAGGGCGATGAGAAACCCATAGGCCGAGGTGAAGCCGAACCGCTCATAGGCCGCTGCAAGCTGCGGCACCGCCTCGATGCGGCCGGGA
>SKWJ01000487.1 GCA_007128995.1 Paracoccaceae bacterium | reverse complement strand
TGTTTCCCGTCCGCACTCCAGGTAGGGTAGGCGTCCTGATCCAAACTTGTATCCGGATACTTTAATTCTTTATTTTCTATGTCAAATATTCCTATGAAAGAATGATCATCTCTTCTGCTGGTGAAGGCCAGTAATTTCCCATCAGGTGACCATGAAATCTGAGAAGCATTGCCTCTGGCTTGAAAAAGGGGTTTTTGACTTTCAGTGGTATCCTTAAGGGCTTTAAGGTAAACTTTACCTCCTGAAACATAGGCTACCTTAGTGCCATCCGGACTAAATTTAGGAGAGCTTGCGGTGGCGAAATAGTTTACATTTCCTTTTTCAGTATAGAGGGCATAAATTTTCTGTTGGGTATCTTCCTGGAGTAAAGCTGGATTGGCTGCTTCTCCTGATTTATTTTTGGTATTGCCCCTGATAAACAATAAGGTTTTGCTATCCGGTGAAAATTCCAATCCTCCCAGCTCCATGCCCGTATCCCCTTTGTAATCGGTGACCTTCCTGGCTTTAAAATCAGGGGCTTTAGCAAGGAAAATATTTCTTTCCCCCTGCTCATTAAATACCCAGGCTAAGGTCTTTCCATCAGGAGAGGCCGGACGCTTGTCGACGCCCATCATCCGCGGCTGGCTTGGGCCATAGATATCCGCGTCCAGCAACCCGACCCGCAAGCCATGGCGCGCCAATGCAACAGCCAGATTGGACGCAACTGTGGACTTTCCGACACCGCCCTTCCCGGAGCCAACAGCAACAATATGCTTTACCCCGGGCACAGAGGCCTTGTCTGGCTGGGCAGCGGGATGGCGCCCAAGCTTAAGCGACGGTGCGGGGCCTTTGGGCTTGCTGGCCGGACCATGTGCTGTCAACGCTACGGACACACGCCCGACGCCTTCAAGTGCCGCCACCGCAGTTTCTGCCTGCGCGCGCACGGCCCCAAGCTTTTGCGCTGCCTCCGGGCTGTCGCTTTCGATCACGAAACGAACCGCTCCGTCTTCAACGACCAGAGCGCGCACGAGCTCGCGCGACACCAGCGTACCACCATCTGGCAATTCGATCTGTGCCAGAACGTCCAGTATCTGATCGCGTGTTATCGCCATGCTGTCCTCTTGCTGGTTCTTTTCCCGACACATGACCATTTTTGCCCGCACGGCAAGAGCGAGACGCGTTTTTGCCGCAATTGCGCAAGTCCTGAACCTGTGCCAGATTACCACGACTTAGAGGAATACGCATGACCGATTGTCTTTTTTGCAAGATAGCCGCAGGCGCAGTGCCAGCCCATAAACTATATGAGGACGAACATGTTCTGGCCTTTCTGGATATTCATCCGATCCGGAACGGGCACGCATTGGTGATCCCGAAGGAACATCACGTCTGGTTTGAAGATCTCCCCGAACCTCTGGCGACACGGATCACCACATGCGCCCAGTCCATCGCGCGCGTGATGAAACCGCTTTTCAAGGTAGAGCGCATCGCCATGTTCTATACAGGCATTCATGTTCCCCATGCACATGCGCATGTCGTTCCCATGCACCACGTCCATGACGTGACATCCGCGGCCTATCTGAAAGAAGGGCTGGAGAGTTTCAGCATCCCGCCGCAGCTTGATCCGGAAAAACTGGCCAGCACAGCCGCCCGGCTGCGTTCGCAGCTTTAGCCGTGGTGGCAGCGCAGTATGACAAGCATCCCCGGCAATGTGTCGCAACCGCTTTGAGCGGACTACCAACAAAATGTGTATTTGATGTGCGCTTTTGAAATTTACCTAAGGGAAACATGCGCCTGACGCATAGCCGCATTGCAGCATTTCGCATTGTGCACTCGCAGCGAGATGCTATCTTTCTCTCAACAGCGGAACACTGAACCCGCACTGAGACAAAGGTAGAGTAGCGATGGCGCATATTGTTGAAAATCTGAGCAACCGGCAGTTCGGCACAGGGTTTTCGAACCTGTTCGCACGCCTTTCTGACTCGCTGCACCGCCGCAGGGTGTATAAGCGAACATATGTAGAATTAAGCCAACTGAGCACGCGTGAACTGGATGATCTCGGGATTTCCCGTTCGATGATTTCGCGTCTTGCTTATGAGGCCGCCTACGAGGCGTAAAAAGTTTCGGACCCTCGACCTCCTCCCCGAGGGTCCGATAGCGACGGTGGCCAGTTCTCCTCCCAAAGGCCACCGCCACTCTTTCCGGGCTCGGCAGAAGCCGTGCACCGGATCAGAAGTCGCCCCTCACCTCCTCCCGGGGGGCGCGGACAGAACAGATTGGCCCTCCTCCTCCCTGGTCAAGCTGTTCTGAGAATACCGGCCTTCGGGCTGATGACTTGCAAAGGCCCGCTCCTCCTCCCTAGGGTCTTGCAAAATTGGCGGCAGTCCCCTCCTCCTCCCTGGGACTGTCGCCTTTTTCGTGTCTGGCCCCGCCGCGCGATATGCCGGCGCCGTTGCAGAGATCGGGACATCTTCCCCCAAACGCGACGCCCTGCTCAAAAGGGATGATCATCGACCTGGTCTGCCGCGACAACGAATTTCGCCACCAGATGCCTTGGGGCAGATTTTTCAAACTCGACATACAGCTTGTCACCATCCACAGAAGCTACGCGACCATAGCCAAATTTCTGATGAAAAACCCGCGCCCCGATTTCAAAGGCCGGTTTCGCCGTCGCATCAACAACGGAATTGCGCGCGTCACGTGGTTGGCTGACAGGCCGGGCACTGGCGCTTTGTAAACGGCGCCATCCAGGTGAATTATAGACATCTGCGCGCTCTGCGCGCGATTCAATCGTGCTGGCTGCGGCAGCCATTCCACCCCCGTAGAGACCGGGCGGTGTCAGCACCTCTACATGTGCGGAGGGCAATTCGTCTACGAAGCGGGACGGCATTTGTGATTGCCACTGCCCATAGACGCGACGGTTCGCGGCAAAGCTGATCGTGCACAATTGCTCGGCCCGCGTAAGTCCAACATAGGCAAGGCGTCGCTCTTCCTCCAGACCTTTGACACCGGATTCATCCATGGAACGCTGCGATGGAAACAGCCCGTCTTCCCAGCCTGGCAGAAACACGACCGGAAATTCCAGTCCTTTGGCGGCATGTAACGTCATGATCGAGACTTTCGCCTCGGTCCCATCGCTTTCATTATCCATGATCAGCGCGATATGTTCCAGAAACCCTTGCAAGTTCTCAAAGCTTTCCAGCGCCTTGAGAAGTTCCTTGAGGTTTTCCAAACGACCAGGGGCTTCCGGTGTCTTGTCCGTCAGCCACATCTCTGAATAACCAGAGTCTTCCAGAATCTGTTCGGCAAGTTCAATATGATCCTGCGGCCCGTTCTCGAACGGGATCACCTCTATCAGTTCATCTTCGGGCACAACATTGCCCGCCGCAATCACCGCCCTGTGCCACCGCGCGATCGATTCGATGAACGCACGCAAGTGACCTGCGCCCTTCCCCTTGATCTCGCCCGCCGTCAGCGCCATTGCTGCGGCCTGAACCAGCGGCACGCCCTGTGCCCGCGCAATACGCTGGATCGTCTGCTGTGCCTTGTCGCCAAGCCCGCGCTTGGGCGTGTTGACAACCCGCTCGAAGGCAAGGTCATCCGCCGGGCTGACAGCGAGGCGGAAATAAGCCAGCGCATCTCGTATTTCCATACGCTCGTAAAATCTTGGCCCGCCGATGACCCGGTAGGGAAGGCCGATGGTCAGGAACCGGTCCTCGAAAGCGCGCATCTGATGACTGGCGCGCACAAGGATAGCGATCTGGTCAAGGCTGAAAGGTATCAGGCCCCGCGTGCCGCGGCTGAGATCTTCGATCTGCTCGCCGATCCAGCGCGCTTCTTCCTCGCCATCCCAATGGCCGATCAACCGCAACTTTTCGCCTGCTTGCGCCTCAGTCCAGAGCGTCTTGCCCAACCGACCTTCGTTGCCAGCAATCACGCTGGACGCAGCCGCCAGAATATGCGCCGTCGAGCGGTAATTCTGTTCCAGCCGCACCACCACCGCGCCCGGAAAATCGCGCTCGAAGCGCAAAATGTTTCCGACTTCCGCGCCGCGCCAACCGTAGATCGACTGGTCATCATCACCCACGCAGCAGATATTCTTGTGTCCCGCTGCCAGCAGCCTGAGCCACAGATATTGCGCCACATTGGTATCCTGATACTCGTCCACCAGAATGTAGCGAAACCAGCGCTGGTACTTTTCCAGCACATCGGGGTGCTGCTGGAAGATGGTCACGCAATGCAGCAGCAGATCGCCGAAATCGCAGGCGTT
>SKWJ01000086.1 GCA_007128995.1 Paracoccaceae bacterium | reverse complement strand
GGCGTGGCCGATATCACTGCCTCTCCCTGGAGCTCTTTGTTCACATGGGGTGCGAATGAGGTCGTGACTGACCATCTGGACATCCCACTTTATGCGACGGTCTTTACCTTTGCGATCAATCGCACCACCTGGGACGGCCTGTCGGATGAGAACCGTGCCGTCATGGAAGCCCATTGCACGCCGGAATGGTCAGAGCGGATTGCAACGCCCTGGATCGATCTGGAAGCCGGTGGCCGCCAGCGTCTGCTTGATGACGGGGGCCATGTTTTCCACACCCCCGACGCGGAACAAGAGCAAATGTGGCGCGATGCTGCTGCGCCACTTCTGGAAGAGTGGCGCGCGGCAGTTGCAGCGGCCGGCCATGACGCGGATGCCGCTTATGCCGGGTTCGTCGAGACACTGGAAAGTCTGAGCGCAGCCGCCAACTGAGCTTACAGAGCACCGCCCTCGGGCAGCCATGCCCGGGGGTATCTGTCGGTCAGAAAGTGGAAAAAACATGGACCGCGTCATCCGGAAATTCTGCTATGCAGTCGAAACGATTGCCGCCGTGCTGATTGCCTGCGTCACGCTTCTGATCGTGGCCTCGGCGATCGGAAGGTATCTTGTGGCCGCGCCGGTCCCAGATGCTTTCGATATATCACGTCTGCTTCTTGGGGCTTGCATGATGTGGGGCTTTGCCGTGGTCGGGTATCGCGGAGGGCACATCGCTGTCGATCTGTTCACGCTTGGTCTTCCTGAAAGCGGACGCCGATGGATCGAGGTGTTTGCCTGGCTGGTCTTGCTCTTCTTCGTAGCGCTGCTGGTTTGGAAAATGCAGGCCCGTGTCCATAGTGCATGGCGCAGCAATGAAGCGACATTTGATCTGCGCATTCCAGTCTGGCCACTGCTCGGGCTGATCTGGCTGGGGGCCGTTGCCAGCCTTGGCACGATTTCCGCCCGGATATTCATGCTCGCAACAGCGCGCGCGCCCATAGAACCCGAAGCCGATGCGCCTGCGTCAGATCGGAGTGTGCAGCCGTGAGCGGAGAATTGGTCGCCCTGTTGGGCTTTGTCGCGCTGTTTGGTCTGATCGCGTTGCGCGTGCCGATTGGTATCGCGATGGGGCTGGTGGGCGTGTTCGGCTTTGCTGCGATCCGGGGAATTGCTCCAGCAATGAACCTGCTTGCGATATCACCGATTCGCGTCATCGCTGATTACAATCTCAGCGTCATACCGCTGTTCATCCTGATGGGAATTTTCGCAGCGAATTCGGGTTTGTCGCGTGAGCTGTTTCGTGTGGGCAATGCTTGGCTGGGACCGTTCCGTGGCGGCGTTGCACTGTCCACTATCGCGACCTGTGCCGGGTTCTCGGCAATTTCCGGCAGTTCGATCGCAACGGCTGCCACCATGTCCAAGGTTGCGATGCCCGAGATGCGGCGTTTCGGTTACAGTGATGCGACGGCCACAGGTGTCATCGCGGCAGGCGGCACGCTGGGTATCCTGATCCCGCCCTCTGTCGTGCTGGTGGTCTATGCCTATATTACTGAAACTGACGTGGCCAAATTGTTCATGGCAGGGATTATCCCTGGGGTGCTGACGGTCTTGCTGTACATGGCGACAGTGCGCATCTTCCACCGCAAGGGCCTGCCAGAGGGAACACCATTCGATCTGCGCGAAGCAGTTTATTCGCTGTCTGGGGTCTGGGCATCTATCCTGCTATTCGTTCTGGTGATCGGGTCCATCTATGCCGGTGTTGTCACGCCGACAGAGGCTGCTGCGCTGGGTGCATTCTGCACGATGCTGATCGGCGTGGTGCGCGGGCGCCTTGACCGCCGGACAATCATGCGCAGCCTTGTCGAGGCACTGCGCGTGTCGGTCACGATCTATACGATCCTGATTGGTGCGATCTTGTTTGGGTTTTTCCTGACCATCACGCAATCACCGCAGCGGATTACGGCCTTTCTGGTCGCGCTGGAATTCGGGCCCTACGGCACGTTGCTTCTTATTCTTGCATTCTTCATCATCGCGGGCTGCATCCTTGATTCAATGGCGATGATCCTGCTGATGGTCCCGATTGTGTTTCCTGTGATTGTCGGTTTGGGGTTTGATCCGATCTGGTTTGGCATTCTGATCGTGGTGGCTGCCGAACTCGGGATGATCACACCCCCCATCGGGATGAGTGTTTTCGTCATCAAGTCGATCGTGCGCGATGTCAGGATCACGACGGTTTTTCGCGGGGTCATGCCCTTCATCTTTACCGATATCTTCCGGCTGATCCTGCTGATCCTTTTCCCGGCGCTGGTCATGTTTTTGCCAAACACAATGTAGGGGTGTCATGCTGAAAGATCCTGAGTTGGAATTCGTCTTCCAGATCGACGCAGAGCTTGGTTCGCCGATCGAGCTTGGCTCTGGAAAAGCTGGCGTGCGCAAGATCATTCCCATCATCGGTGGCACTGTTCGGGGACCGCGACTTTCCGGGCGCATCCTTGATCTTGGCGCGGATTGGCAGACGATCTTTGCAGACAGTTCTGCCGAGCTTGATACCCGCTATGCCATCGAGACCGATGATGGTGCCCTGATCGATATCCGCAATTTCGGGTTCCGGCATGGGCCAGACGATGTTCTGGCACGGCTGGCAAAGGGCGAGGAGGTTGATCCAGCACTATACTACATGCGCACAGTCCCCCGTCTGGAGACAGGCGATCCAAGGTATCAATGGGTCAACAGAACGATCTTTGTGGGAACTGGCGCACGGTTTGCCAATGGCGTTCAGGTCAAGGTTTATGAAGTAGTGTGACCTCAGACTTGCCACATCAAGGCTGCGGCGGCACGGAATTCAGTCGCCGCGCCGCAAGCCAGCTTGCGAATGCCATAAGACCAGCCGTGCCCAGACATAAGGGCAGACCCCCGACTTGATAGCTTACCCCCGAAAGCAACGTCCCGACAAGGCGCCCGGCGGCATTGGCCATGTAGTAGAAGCCAACATCGCGGGTGATGCGTTCAGCCGCGCCGAAGGCGAGGATCAGATAGGAATGTACCGAGGAATTGATTGCGAAGACAAAGCCGAACAGCAGCAGGCCGCCGAATAACGTGGCGGTAAGCCAGTCAGCCGGATCGCCTGCTATCATGGCCGCCGCAGCCAGCAGAAACGGGATCGGAACCAGAAACCCTACCCAAAGGATCGCCTTGCGGGTGATCGCGCCCTCGGATTGGCCCTTGCGGCCCAGAATGCGCGGGGCGAAAGCCTGCACTGCGCCATAGAGAATGATCCAGACCGCCATGAACCCGCCGACAAGAAAGAAAGCCTCGCGGTTGCCTTCGGGAGTACCGTCCGACAGCACGCCCTGAAAATAGATCGGGATACCGACCACGAACCAGACATCGCGCGCGCCGAACAGGAACATGCGGGCGAGGCTGAGGCGGTTGACGCGCGGATCGCCGGAGCGCCAGCCCGACCAGCTATCGGCCCCTTTCATGCGCCCCGGCAATCCTTCGGGCAGAAACAGCAGCACGCCCAGAAGAATCAAGGCCAGCACGGCGGCCATGCCCCAAATCGCCGCTTGAAACCCGAATACGGCCAGAAGTGCCGCGCCAAGAAAGAACCCAGCGCCCTTGACTGCGTTTTTCGATCCGGTGAGTGTTGCGACCCAGCGAAACAAAGCGCCCTCTTGCGCCGGGGCAAGCAGCTTTACCGCCGATTTCGAAGACATTTTCGCCAGATCCTTGGCCACCCCGGAGACGCCTTGCACGGCCATAACGAAGATGACCGATGCCGCGATGCTCCAGCCCGGATCAAGCTGCGCGAGAGCGGCCAGCGCTGCAATCTGGAGTGCTAGCCCCGCATAGAGCGTGGCCGCCAGCCCGAAGCGCGCGGCCAGCCAGCCTGCGGCCAGATTGGTCACAATGCCCGCGATTTCATACAGCAGGAACAGGTATGCCAACTGGATCGGTGTGAAGCCAAGGCTGTTGAAATGTAGCAAAACCAGCATGCGCAGCGCCCCGTCCGACAGCATGAAGGCCCAATACGCGGCAGTAACGGCACTATAGGCGCGCAGCGGAGAGGAGGTGCTCATGATCTGGCTTTCTGCCTGTGGTGCGGGATGCCGGAAAACGTGTCGGTTCTGACCCGGTCAGGTTCGCCGTCGCCGAAAGATGGTGCAAGGCGACGACATCAGAGGCTGCGCGCAATCATGCGGGTTACATCGCCAAGGCGGCAAGCATATCCCCTTTCATTGTCATACCACGCATAAACCTTAAGCTGTGTGCTGTTGATGACCAGTGTC
>SKWJ01000489.1 GCA_007128995.1 Paracoccaceae bacterium | reverse complement strand
GTCAGGCCAAGGTCGAACCCGGTTGGCAAGCTGACTTCCACAGCCCATGGCTGCCCGCGCACCCAGCCTCGGCGTGCCAGATAATTTGCCGCCGATGCCAGTGCATCCGACGGATCTTCGGCCCAGACGTCACGCCGACCGTTGCCATTGAAATCCACGGCATAGGCCAGAAAACTGGACGGCATGAACTGGGTATGCCCGAACGCACCCGCCCAGGACCCGACCATGGCACCCGGCGAAATGTCGCCCGCCTGCACGATCCTGAGCGCATCGACAAGTTGTGCCTCGAAAAACGCGCCGCGGCGCCCATCCTTGGCAAGGGTAGCGAGGGTGGCCAGCGTCGCGGTATTGCCGCGATTGGCACCAAACGACGTCTCGATCCCCCAGATCGCCACTACGATATGTGGCGGAACCCCGTAGCGTGCCTCGATCCGCCCGAGCAGGCCAGCGTGCTGCTGCATCAGCGTGCGCCCGCGCGACACTCTGCCCGCAGTCACCGCACTGTCCAGATAGTCCCAGATGCGCGCGCCGAATTCGCTTTGCTGCTGATCGAGCCGAACCGTCACGGGCAGATAATTCAGATGCGGGCGGGCTTGTGCAAGCGTGGCCGCCGAGACGCCCTGCGCTTGTGCGCGCGCCGAGAAACCGTCCAGCCACGTTGCGAACTCTGCCGAAGTGCCAACGGCCGGAAGACGCTCGGCCTGTGCTTGGGGACGCGCCTCAGGGCGGGGCGAGCGCTCGATATTAGCCGAAACGCATGCGGGAAGAAGTCCGACAAGACCCAGAACCAGTAACCGCATCGCACACCCCGCCTGTTTTTCGTAGCCAGAGGCTAACCGGACACGCTGTCCAAACCAAGCGGCTTGACGCCGGATTTCCCAGAGGCCGCTTAACACAGCTCGCGACATCGGATAGGTTGCGACGAAACGCCAGAAAACGAGGCAAGCAGTGTCATGCATCTATCCAGACGTTCCTCTCTTCTTTGGGCCAGTGCCCTTTTGCTTTCGGCATGTGGCGGAACTGCGGCGATGATGTCTTCATCAGCCGTCCCCCCTGCCCCGGTGCGGCCAGTCCCAAACCCTGCCTTTGACCAGTGGAAAACCCAGTTCCGGGCACGTGCGCTGGCGGCCGGAATCCCTGAATCAGTGGCTGATCCGGCATTGGGGGGCGCAGGCTTCTTGCCCGATGTGATCGCGAGAGATCGCAGACAAACAGAATTCACCCGGACACTTGAGGATTATCTGAACATCGCGGTATCAGCAGAGCGGCTGGCGGGGGGGCGCGCAGCGCTACAGCGCCACGGGACGACTTTGCGCGCGATCGAATCCCGCTTCGGGGTCGAGGCCGAGGTGATCACTGCGATCTGGGGGCTCGAATCGCGCTACGGGACTGAACGGGGCGAGATCCCTGTCCTCTCGGCTGTGGCAACATTGGCATTTGACGGGCGTCGTGGTGCCTTTTTTGAATCGCAGTTGATTGCGGCTCTGCGCATCTTGCAGCGTGGCGATACAAGCATCAGCAACTTGCGCGGGTCCTGGGCCGGGGCCATGGGGCATACTCAGTTCATTCCGACCACCTATCAGGAATATGCAGTGGACTTCACTGGCAATGGCCGGCGCGATATCTGGGCCGAAGACCCATCGGATGCGCTGGCATCGGCGGCGAATTACCTCGCACGCAGCGGCTGGCAGCGGGGCCAGCCCTGGGGGATTGAGGTGCGCTTGCCCGACGGGTTTGACACCGGACTTGCCGGGCGCGGTAGCAACCGGCCTGTCAGCAGCTGGACCGGACTGGGTATCCGTGACATGGATGGGAGCGCAGTCCGCGATCACGGTCCGGCCGCGCTGTTGTTGCCCGATGGCCCACGCGGGCCGGCCTTCCTGATCTTCCGGAACTTCACCGCGCTGTTGCGCTACAACAATTCGGAATTCTACGTGATCGGCATAGGCCATTTGTCCGACCGGCTTCGCGGTGGCGGTCCGATCCGTGGCAATTTCCAGCCAGACCGCTTCGGACTGCGGTTGGGCGAGCGTCAGGAAATGCAGCGTTTGTTGACACGCGCGGGCTTTGATACGCAGGGGGCCGACGGGGTGATCGGTCCGAATTCAGAAACCGCGATCCGGTCGTGGCAACAGGCACGCGGTCAGCCCGCGACTGGCCAGCCATCGCGCGCCATGCTGGAGCAGTTGCGCGCAGGGCGCTAAAGGCGTCGCGCAACTGCAACAACTCCGGGAGTTACAGGCCAATATCAGGCCTAAAAAACCACGATTGCCTTGCGCGGCCTGCTGGCGTAGCGTTTCGCAGCAAACAGGCCAGAATTTCAGGCAATGGAGGAACTGTTCATGTCCGAGAAAACCCCCGGGTTCGACACGCTGCAAATTCATGCAGGCGCACGCCCGGATCCGGCAACCGGCGCGCGCCAAGTGCCGATTTACCAGTCCACCGCCTTTGTGTTCCGCGATGCTGACCACGCTGCGGCGCTGTTTAATCTGCAGGAACTCGGATACATCTATTCTCGGCTGACCAATCCGACAGTCGCAGCTCTGCAAGAGCGAATGGCAACCCTTGAAGGCGGCGCGGGTGCCGTCTGTTGCGCCTCTGGTCATGCAGCGCAAATCATGGCACTGTATCCGCTGATGGGTCCGGGCTTGAATGTGGTCGCCTCAAACCGGCTCTATGGCGGAACGGTGACCCAGTTCAGCCACACGATACGGCGGTTCGGCTGGTCAGCCAAATTCGTGGATTTTGACGACCTTGCGGCAGTCGAAGCCGCAATCGACGAGAATACGCGCGCTGTGTTTTGCGAATCTATCGCCAATCCGGGCGGATACATCACCGATCTTGATGCGATCGCTGCCATCTCGGACCGTGCTGGTGTGCCGCTGATCGTGGATAACACCACCGCGACCCCGTATCTGTGCCGCCCGATCGAGCATGGCGCGACGCTGGTTGTGCATTCGATGACGAAATACCTGACAGGCAATGGAACCGTGACGGGTGGCTGTTTGATCGATTCGGGTAAATTCGACTGGTCAAACGGCAAGTTTCCAGCCCTGTCCGAGCCGGAGCCAGCCTATCATGGCCTGAAATTTCACGAAACTTTCGGCCCGTTGGCCTTCACCTTCAATGCCATCGCAATTGGATTGCGCGATCTTGGCATGACGCTGAATCCGCAAGCGGCACATTACACGCTGATGGGTATTGAGACACTGTCGCTGCGCATGGACCGGCATTGCGCCAATGCGGTCAAAGTCGCCGAATGGCTTGAACAAGACGACCGCGTGGCGCGCGTCACCTATGCCGGGCTGCCATCTTCACCCTATCATGATCGCATGGCGCGGATCTGTCCCAAGGGCGCGTCTTCGTTGTTCACGTTCGCGCTGAAAGACGGCTATGAAGCCTGCGTTAAGCTTATAGGTGCGCTCAATCTTCTAAGTCATGTCGCCAATCTTGGTGATACACGCTCGTTGATCATTCATTCCGCATCGACAACGCATCGCCAATTGACAGAGGCCCAGCAGATTGCGGCAGGCGCAGCGCCCGACGTTGTCAGGCTGTCTATCGGGCTGGAAGACGCCGATGACATCATTGCCGATCTGTCGCAGGCGCTTGACAAGGCCTGTGCCTGACCCGGCGCGCACCAATCGGACAGGCACGGTCGAGACCCTGTCCGATTGGCGAATATTCGCGCCTGTCGTCCGGGATGGTTGGATTGTGACTCCCGATTATGAGCAAACCTGTGATAGAGCCCCGTTATGAAACCAAATTTCGCCCTCGGCCTCACAGATGACGGGATAACCCTTTGGCACAGCTCTCCACGGGGCTGGCTGCGTGTTGGTGCAGTGGCAATTGACAGTGCCAAGTTGGACGCTGACATGCGTGCCATGGCACATATGGCGATGACGATTGCACCTGACGGGGTTCAGACAAAGCTCGTCATACCCGATGACCAGATCCTTTTTGAGACATTGCCGGTGCACGGCAAGTCAGATGCCGAAGTGCAAAAGAGCATTCGCAGCCAGCTTGAAGGGCGTACACCCTATCCGGTCGAAGAGCTGGAATTCGACTGGATCATGTCTGCAGGCAAGGCGCGGGTCGCTGTTGTTGCCCGTGAGACAGTGCTGGAGGCTGAGGAATTTGCGAATACCTATGGCTTGAACCCGGTTGTGGCGGTGGCAGCCCCTGCAGAAGCACAGTTCTCGCAAGAGCCATTTTTTTGCGCGACACGCGCAGGACGCAAGGCACATGCACGAGTATCGCGCAGCGATTTCCAG
>SKWJ01000208.1 GCA_007128995.1 Paracoccaceae bacterium | reverse complement strand
CCTGCAATCAGCATTCCCGCCGGGTTTACCAGGAACGGCCTTCCCGCAGCCTTTCAGCTTGCCGCAAAGCCGTTTCACGAGGCGACGCTGTTGCGCGCAGCCGATGCTTACCAGCGGGTTACCGATTGGCACAAAAAAGCGCCTCCGCTTTGACCCGCCCACAGCGCCACGCTGACTGATCGGGCATTGACGCAAGACCAAACTGAAAGATGGGACAAAAAATGAAACTATTACGGTGGGGACCGGTCGGGCAGGAAAAACCGGCCATTTTGGACACGCACGGGATCGCACGGGATCTTTCCGGGCTGGTGCCCGATATAGCGGGACCAGTCTTGTCAGATACCGGGCTGGAAATGCTGCGCGGACTGGACGCTGCCGGCTTGCCGCCTGTGCCCGACGAGGCCAGAATAGGGCCATGTGTCGGCCAGACAGGCAAGGTCATCTGCATCGGGTTGAACTATTCCGATCATGCTGCGGAAACCGGGGCACCCGTGCCGCCAGAACCGATCACCTTCATGAAGGCGACCTCGGCTTTGTGCGGACCAAACGATCCGATCATCGTGCCGCGCGGGTCCGAGAAAACCGACTGGGAAGTCGAGCTGGCCATAATCGTGGGCACGACAGCGAGCTATGTCCCCGAGGCAGACGCACTGTCCTTCATCGCCGGATATGCGGTCGCAAATGACGTAAGCGAGCGCGCGTGGCAGATGGAACATTCCGGTCAATGGACGAAGGGCAAAAGTTCGGACAATTTCGGGCAAGTCGGCCCTTGGCTGGTAACCCGGGACGAAGTTTCCGATCCGCAGGCGCTGCGCCTGTGGCTAAGCGTGAACGGCGTCGGGATGCAGGACGGCTCGACCAGCACTATGGTCTATGGCGCGGCATTCCTTGTCAGCTATCTCAGCCGTTTCTTCACGCTTCATCCGGGTGACATCATCCTGACAGGAACGCCACCGGGCGTGGGTCTGGGCATGAAACCGCCCCAATACCTCAAACCCGGCGATGTCGTTGAACTGGGGATCACAGGGTTGGGGCAACAGCGCCAGAACGTCATCGCCGATGACCGGGCCTGAACCAACGGCAAGCAGCATAAAGAAGCCCATGACCAAGACCGCCAGCTCAACCGGCACGCCCCGAAAGCCACGCATCGCCGTCTTTGCGATGGGCGGGACCATTGCCATGACCCGCACTGCGCAGGGCGCGATTGCCCCGTCGTTGTCGGGCGAGGCATTGCTTGCAGCCGTTCCCGGCCTTGAGGATGTGGCCGGTTTCGATGTGATCTCTCCGATGCAGAAACCCGGCGCTTCCCTGACGATACCGGATATCCTCTCCGTGGCCGAACAAGTGCGCACTGCCCTCGCGCAGGGGGCAGCCGGTGCGATCATCATCCAGGGGACCGACACGATAGAGGAAACGGCCTTCGTTCTGGATTGCGTGTTGACGACATCTGCGCCGGTTGTGGTCACGGGCGCCATGCGCGGGCCGGAAGCCGCCGGAGCCGACGGGCCTGCCAATCTGCTGGCTTCGGCGATTGTCGCAACCAGCACGGTGCGCGATGCAGGCGTGATGGCGGTCCTTGGCGATACTGCCCATGCCGCGATATTTGTGCGCAAGGGACATACAGGATTGCCCAATGCCTTCACATCTGCACCGCAAGGCCCGATGGGACATGTGATCGAGGGCCGGTTTCACCCGCTGATGCGTCCGCCGAAGCAGGTACAGATTGATCTGGATACAGATACTCCCATTCCGCCCGTCGCATTGGTGCAGATCGGTCTGGGCGAGGATGGACGCTTACTGCCGCATCTGGTGGACATGGGATTCCAGGGCGCGGTCATCGCGGCAATGGGCGCTGGTCACGTCCCGCAAGCGATGGTGCACGCGCTGGATGCGCTGGCAGCAAAGATACCTGTTATCCTGTCCAGCCGTGTACCGACCGGGCCGGTTTTCGAGCAGACTTATGGCTTCGCCGGTTCAGAAACCGACCTGTTGCAGCGCGGGCTTATCCCCGGTTGGGCGCTGGGACCATTGAAGGCACGACTGCTGCTGCAATTGGGGCTGGCCAGCGGGTGCAGGGAACCGACCGAATTGAGAGAGCTGTTTGCACATTTCGCATATCGTTAAAGCCGCCCCGACCCCGCACAAGCATGAGGACCTCGCATGAAACGCCGCAATCTTGGAAGTCTGAACGTTTCAGCCATCGGGCTGGGCTGCATGGGAATGACCCCGATTTATGGAACACCCGACCCGCAAGAGGCGATTGATACCATCCATCGCGCACTGGATCACGGCATTGACATGATCGACAGTTCCGACGCCTATGGGTTTGGCAGGAACGAAGACCTGATCGCCCGCGCCATCGCCGACCGGCGTGACAAGGTTGTGCTGGCAACCAAATTTGGCAATCTGCGCAACCCGGATGGTAGTCTGGCAGTAAATGGCAAACCCGATTATGTCCGCACCGCCTGCGAGGCGAGCCTGAAGCGTCTGAAGACTGATGTCATCGATCTTTACTATGTGCACCGCATCGATCCGAATGTCCCCATCGAAGAGACGGTCGGCGCGATGGCAGATCTGAAGGTGGAAGGCAAGATCCGCCATCTGGGCCTGTCCGAAGCTGCCCCCGACACCCTGCGCCGCGCCCATGCGGTGCATCCCATCGCGGCATTGCAGACCGAATATTCGCTCTGGACACGGGATGTAGAAGCCGAGTTGCTGGACCTTTGCAATAAACTCGGGATCGGGTTTGTGGCATATTCTCCGCTGGGTCGCGGTTTCCTGACCGGTACGATCGACAGCCCCGATGCGCTTGCCGAGAACGACCGCCGCCGCGACCATCCGCGCTTCAAGCCCGACAACATGAACGCAAATGCCGCCCTGTCTGACACATTGCGAAAACTGGCGGATGACGAAGGGTGCACACCGGCACAGCTCGCGCTGGCCTGGGTGCTGGGGCGCGGTGGCGACATCGTGCCCATTCCCGGCACAAGCAAGCGCAAATGGCTTGACCAGAACATCGCGGCGCTGGATGTCCGGCTTTCGGACGCAACTGGCGCGGAACTGGCGCGAATATTCGCACCCGGCGCGGCCGCCGGCACGCGCTACCCTGCAGCGCAGATGAAAACCCTGCATCTGTGAAGCCCCGAAACCTCCGGCGGGACGTATTCCGCGCCCAAGGTGAGAGCCGCGATGTCGAAGACTGATCCCGGCACACCATGCCCGCGTGGTGCCGGGCACGGCAGCGCGATCCGCGCCACATATCTCTGCGCGTTCTTCAGCCTCAGCCAGATGCAGATGATCGCCCTTTCAGTCCCCCTATGGGGCGGCAATCTGGGGCTATCGGCGGCGGTGCTGGGTCTGGCAATGGCGTCGCGTTCGATCCTGCCGCTGGTCTATTCCATCCATTTCGGGGCTCTGATGGATCATCTGGGGGTCCGGCGCATGCTGGTGACTGCCTCTGCCATTGGAGTTGCACTGATACTGGTGCACCCCGTCCTGCCCTTCGCGACGGCGCTGGTTATCTTGCAGATCAATCTTGGGCTCAGTTCGGCAATATGCTGGCTGGGCGCACAAACCGCCATCGGGCAACTGGCTGCGGGCAATCGCCGTTACACTGCGCGGTTTTCCCTGTTTTCAGTGGCCGGCCTGATCGTTGGACCGATCGTTCTGGGGCTGGTTTGGCAGACCCTCGGACCTGTTGCCGGGTTCATGTTGATTGGCCTCTGGGGGTGCGGAACGCTGATTGCAGCGCGGAGCCTTCCAGCGACGCCCCGCCCAGACCCCGCGCCTGCGCCGCTGAACTGGTCCCGTCTCGCCCTGCCTGATCTCGGGGCGTATCGCCGCGCGCTGCGCCTTGCCATGACAGCGGCGGGAGCATCGCTTGTCATTTTCAGCTTGCTGCGCCTTGCCGGGATCACGATGCAGGAAAGCTTCTATCCGGTCCTGTTGCAGGGTATGGGGTATCCAGCAGGGGTGATCGGACTGCTGGTTGGACTGGGCAGTCTTGTCAGCCTGCCCGCTTCCCTGTTGTCCGAACGCTGGACACGGCTTTGGGGGGGCGACGGTCGCGCACTGGCGGGCGCCATCGCCCTGTCGCTATGTGCCATGGCCGCCACCCCCATGCTGACAACGCTGCCGCTGCTGGTGGTCGGTGTGGTGGTGTTCGGGTTCGGAATTGGCGTCAGTATGCCAGGTATCCTGAACCTGATGTCCGCCGGGCTTCCTCAACAGGATCAGGGGGTAGCGGCGGGGTTACGGGCAACGGCCAACCGCCTTGCGGCGTTTGGCCT
>SKWJ01000042.1 GCA_007128995.1 Paracoccaceae bacterium | reverse complement strand
TCGGGCGATCCGGCACTGGGCGAAGCAATGGTGATGAATTATCGCGCCGCCCCGCTTGATGCGCGCACCCGTGCAATGCTGGATTTCGCGGCGCTGACTGCCGAAGCCAGCGCCACCATCACCGAGGATGACCGCAATTCTTTGCGTGCGCATGGTTTCTCTGACCGCGACATCTTTGATATCATTGCCGTGGTCGGGTTCTTTTCCATGACCAACAGGATCGCCTCGGCCAGTGGTATGCAGCCCAACCCGGACTATCACGCGATGGCACGCTGATCCGGTTTACCGAACGGTCGCACCGGGGCAAAGGGTCTGCGCCCGGCAGGCTGCTAGTTTTCGCCCTTGCCTGACATGTCAAACAACCCGCTCGCAGCGCGCCGCATCAGCCTGCTTGTTGACGGGCGCGGCAACGCATCGAAGGGAAGCGGGCGGCACACTTCCATCGCTGCGATCCCAAGCCGCGCTGTCAGGGCGCCATTCACAATCCCTTCGCCAAAGCGGCGCGAGAGTTTTGACACCACACTTCCGGACGCGACGGCGCTGACCATGTCTTCGCCCACGGCCACAGCCCCTGTGGCCAGAAGATGTGCGACCACGCCGCGCAGCAGCCGCAAACTGCCCAAGGCCCCTGCGCGCCCGCCATATACACCGGCGATACGCCGGATCATCCGCAAGCTGGTCAGCAAAGCGGCCAGAACATCAATCAGGGCCAGCGGAATAAGCGCTGTCAGCAGGGCCACTTGCCGGGCCGCGGCCTCGACCTCAAGCCGGGCTTGCGCATCCAGCGGTGTGAAGAGCGTGATCTCGGCCTGTTCCAGCACAGCCACGGCATCCAGCTGGTCTGGCAGGGTTTCGGCCAGCCTTTCGCTGGGCCAGCGCATTTCGGGGCGCGCCGCGTACAGCGCCTGCAGGCTGGCCACGACCTGCAAAGCCTCGGTTCTGGTTTCGCTTTGACGGGCGGCCTCGGCGCTGGCGCGCAAAATGTCCAGCTTGCGCAAGCGACGAAAGCCCATGATCTCGCGCCCCGCCAGCGCCAGCACCGCGATCACCACCACAAACAGCAACCCTGACGCGACAATGCCAAGCGCCGGGACGCGGGCCAAGAGATTTGTCACGAAATCCCATGCCGCGACCGACAGCATCATCACAAGCAGCCCCAGAAGCGCAGACCAGCCCAGTCGCGAGCAGGGCGATATCTGCTTGCTGGTTGCGCGCATGGCCAGTTGCATGGCCCGACCTTCGGGCCGATCCTGCGCCGCGTCATCAGGCGGTGGCGGGGCAGCACCCGGGTCATGCGCTGGTGCGCCATCAAGGTCGATCAGCATGGGTTTGCGCGCTGTCATCGCAGGATATCCCCCAACAGGAATTCGGCCGCCGCATCAAGGCGGATATGGGGCAGCCCGTCGCCGGGTTTGCGTGCCAGAACGGCAGGGGCGAATCGCATGAACTCATAGTCTGTCCCCAGCCACTGCGCGGCATTGTCGCGCGCAGGGCCAAGCAGTTCCATCGGGTCTGCGGGCAGGTCACCCGCGTAGAACGCCGCCTGTTTGCCAGTGTCCAGCAGCCGCCCGCGCACGCAGTCCAAGGCCACCCCGTCGCGCATATGCTGTTCTTCCACTGTGGCACGGATGGCTGCCAGCGCAAGCGCATGCGTCTTTGCGCCCGCAAAATCGGCGCGGTCGCGCGATTGGCGCAAGAGCGCGTTCATCAAGGCCCCAAGCCGCGCGTGCTGGCTGTGATGCACATGATCGGCCTTGCTGGCTGCAAACAGGATACGTTCCACCCGCTTGCCCCCCAGAAGCCGTGTCAGCCAGGCGTTGCGCCCCGGCCGAAATGCCGAGAGAAGCTCGGTCAGGGTCTGACCAAGACGGTCAACCGCTTCCGGGCCGGCATGAACGGCCCCCAGCACATCCGCCAGCACGACCTGACGGTCAATCCGGGCGAAATGGTCGCGAAAGAACGGCCGGACAACCTGCGCCTTGTAGGCGTCAAAGCGACGCGCCATTTCCCGGATCAGAGAACCGCGCGGCCCGCTGCCGGTCGCAGCAAGCGGCACGAAAGTCAGAACCGGCGATCCCGCAAGATCGCCCGGCAACAGAAACCGCCCCGGTGTGATATCTGCCAGACCGGTATTCCGTGCCTCTTGCAGATAGGATGTGAAGGCAGCCGTCAAAGCCTGCGCAACCGCTTCATCGTGGCGCATGGCGGGATCCGCCGATCTGAGCTGCGCCAGCGCCGGCGCAGCAAAGGCGCGCCTCTCCATCCGGTCCAGGACCTCGCGGGACCATTGGGCATAGCTCTTGTCCAGCAACACCAGATCCAGCAGCCATTCGCCGGGATAATCGATGATATCAACATGCCGTATCCGGGCCGAGCGCATGCCCCCCAGCAAGCCACCGGGCCGGATGCGGAACGACAGCCTGAGCTGCGATATCTGTCGGGTGCTTTCCGGCCAGTGCGGGTCTGGCCCGCTGAGCGCGGCCAGATGGCGTTCATAGTCGAATCTTGGCAGGGTATCATCCGGCTGCGGCTGAAGGAATGCTGCGTCAATCCGGCCAGAGGCTACAGCCTGCATCCGGTCCATGCGGCCACGATCCAGAAGATTGGCAACAAGCGAAGTGATGAAAACGGTCTTGCCTGCCTGGCTCAGCCCGGTCACGCCCAGTCGCAGTGCTGGTTCGAAAAAGATCCCTGCCACAGTGTCGCTGACACCAGTTGCTACACGGTCAACACCGCGAAACACCCCGTCTGTGAGCCGTCCTATTGCCATGCACCTGCCCCTTGTCGCCCCCTAGATAAGGGGCGCGCGGGCAGGTTGCCAGCCTCAGAGCCAGGAAAAGAAATCGCCGGGCGCGCGGGCACGCAGCCGTGCGGCCAGTTTCCGCCCCAGTTCTGCCGCCTCGGCCAGAGGTGCTCGTCCCTCTTCTTGCAAAGCTTCGGAACCGTCCGGGCGCAGGATCTCGCCGCGCAGCCAGATATCTGTGCCTTCGATCACGGCAAGCCCTGCAATCGGTGTCTCGCACGACCCGTCGAGCGCTGCGAGAAAGGCGCGCTCGGCGCTCAGGCGTTGGGTTGTGGGCAGATCGTTCAAGGGCTCCAGCAGCGCCGCAACCCGGGAATCGGCCGTGCGGCGTTCAATTCCGATTGCACCTTGCGCAATGGCGGGCAGCATGTCTTCGGGCGCGATCGCGGAACTGGCGACATCGGTCATCCCCAACCGGCGCAGCCCTGCCATGGCAAGAAAGGTACAATCGGCGACCCCGTCATCCAGTTTCTTCAGCCGGGTTTGCACATTGCCGCGAAATTCCACGACTTTCAGATCCGGCCGCCGGTTGAGAAGCTGCGCGCGGCGGCGCAGGCTGGACGTGCCGACCACTTGGCCCGGCGCAAGATCAGCAATCGTTTTCACATGGCGCGACACGAATGCATCGCGCGTATCCTCGCGCGGCAGATAGCAGTCCAGCATCAGCCCGTCGGGCTGTTCGGTCGGCATATCCTTCATCGAATGCACGGCGATATCGATTGCGCCCGCGACCATCGCCTCTTCGATTTCCTTGGTGAACAGCCCCTTGTTGCCGATTTCCTTCAAGGGCCGGTCGGCATCGATCAGCGTACGGTCATCGCCCGTGGTCTTGATCACCACAATTTCGAATGCGGCTTCGGGCAAATCATGGGCCGCCATCAACCGGGTGCGGGTTTCATGTGCCTGCGCCACCGCCAGCGGCGAGCCGCGCGTTCCGATTTTCAGGGGCTGTTCGGGGGTCGGGAAATCATGTGTCATGAGATCACTGATTATCGCGGCATCTGCACCCTGACAAGCGCAGAGTGTATCGCAGACTTGACAACCCTGCTCAAGATTGGGACGAGAGCGTGAGCTTCAGGAGTAGACCGCATGACCGCACCCGCCCCCACCAAGACCATTCTGCGCGCCCTTGCCGGGGAAACGCTGCCGACGCCGCCAATCTGGATGATGCGGCAGGCCGGACGGTATCTGCCGGAATACAAGGCGACGCGTGCACAGGCGGGCGATTTTCTGTCGCTGTGCTACAACCCCGACCTGGCAGCAGAGGTGACCTTGCAGCCGATCCGCCGCTACGGGTTTGACGCGGCGATCCTGTTTGCCGATATCCTGCTGGTGCCGCAGGCTTTGGGCGCAGATCTCTGGTTCGTCACTGGCGAGGGGCCGCGCCTTTCGACGATCACGGATCGCGCTGGCGTTGATGCGCTCAAGCCGGTTGATGCCATCCACGACACCCTTTCACCCGTCTATGAAACCGTGAAGATCCTGTCGCGCGAATTGCCTGCCGAGACAACACTGATCGGCTTTGCCGGCGCGCCATGGACAGTGGCAACCTATATGATTGCCGGGCGCGGAACGCCCGATCAGGCCCCGGCCCATGCCATGCGCGAAGGCGCGCCCGAAGCCTTTGATGCGCTGATCGACCGGATCACCGCAGCGACCATCGAATACCTGTCCATGCAGATTGCCGCAGGCGCAGAAGTGGTCAAGATCTTCGACAGCTGGGCAGGTTCGCTCAAGGGGGAAGCATTCCAGCGCTATGCGCTGGTGCCAGCGCGCAGGATCATCGCGGAACTGAAGGCCCGTCACCCCGGCATCCCGATCATCGCCTTCCCGCGCGAGGCGGGCGACGGGTATATCGGCTTTGCCAAAGCGACCGGGGCAGATTGCGTTGCGCTGGACAATTCTGTTTCCCCCGAATGGGGGGCAGAGCATGTTCAGTGTGATGGCTGCGTGCAGGGCAACCTTGCATCCAGCCATATGGTCACAGGGGGGCAGGCCTTGGTGGACGCGACAGAGCGCGTGGTCCGCGCCTTTAGCAACGGACCCCATATCTTCAACCTTGGCCATGGCATAACCCCCGATGCGGACCCTGAAAATGTGGCCCTGATGATCGAGACGGTCCGCAATTTCCGCAAGTGACGGGGCGCTACAAGACTGCAAGCACGACCAAAAGCGCAAAACACAGGACCATCGATCTTGTGTAAAGCGCCAGACCGGCATGCAGCGCAGCAGCGCCCGGGTCTGGGGCCTGGCCATTCAGCCACGGCTCTGATGCAACGTGATCGGCATAGACCCTTGGCCCTGACAGCCGAACGCCCAGCGCGCCCGCCATCGCAGCCTCTGGCCAGCCTGCATTGGGCGAGCGATGCGCATGTGCATCGCGCCACATCACCCGCAGCGCCAGACGGGGGCGGCGCGATACAAGCGCGATGAACAGCCCTGTCATCCGCGCTGGCAGCAGATTGAGCATGTCATCCAGCCTTGCGGCAATCATGCCGAACGCGCCATGTCGTTCTGTGCGGTGGCCAATCATGGAATCCATCGTGTTGACGGCCTTGTAAAAGGCCAGTCCCGGCAATCCGGCCACAACGCCCCAGAAAAGAGGTGCAACCACCCCGTCAGAGGTATTCTCTGCCAAGCTTTCAAGCCCTGCCCGGGCGACCCCGGCGCCATCAAGCTGCGCGGGGTCGCGCCCGACGATCATGGAGACCGCGATGCGCGCGCCCTCCAGATCTTCCGCTGCAAGTGGCTTTGCGACAGCCAGCACATGGTCATAGAGCGCACGCGCTGCAATCAGCGGCCATGCCAGCACAGCCGCCAGCACAACCCCCCAGAGGCCTGCGGGCAGAATGGCCTGAACAAGAATTGCTGGGATAACCGCCGCGGCAGACACCACAAGAACAGTCACCCCCCCCATCACCCTGCGCTGCGATTGTGTGCCACGGTTCCAATGCCGGTCGCAGGCCGCGATCAGCGCTCCAAGCCAGGTTACCGGGTGGCCGATGCGCGCAAAAAGCCGCGCCGGCCAGCCGACGACCGAATCGATGGCCAGCGCCAGTGCCATGATTGCAGCCGTGCTCATGTCATCGCCCCTTCCGCCTCAAACCACCAGATTGACGCCGATGATCGAAATGGTACCGGGCAGGCAGCGCAACCGTGTGATCGAAAGCGGGGCAATTTCAAAGGCAAGAGCCGCCGGAATATCCCCCAGCGCAGACCCAAGCGCGGCGCGGATGGTGCCCGCATGCGCCACGATCGCGACCGGGCCCTGTGCCTCGGCCTTGTCGGCCCATACATTCAGCGCAGGCACGGCGCGGGCGGCCATATCGGCAAAGCTCTCGCCCTGTGGGGGGCGGCGGGTGGCGAGCGCCTCGCGCGACAGCACACCCAGATCGGGCAGGTCGGCCAGAAGCATGCCATCCTCAAGACCGAAATCCTGTTCCCACAGCCGCGCATCCTGCGCCAGTTCCTGACGCGGAAACAGGGCCTTGGCCGTCTGGCGGCACCGCAGCGCCGGACTGGTGACGACAGAGCGCACCCCCGCCAGCGCACCACGGCAGCGCGCAAGCGCCTGCGCGTCCACAAGCAGTGCAGGCACATCATGGCGTCCGCAAAGCCGCCCATCGGTCCGGGCAGGGGCATGACGGATCAGGACAAGCTCGGAAGCAGAGAGATGCATGATTTCGGGGTTTCCAATTCCAGACAAATCTGCTTTTTCACGTTTCCATGGCAAAGTCGATCCTCATCACGGGCGGGGCACGGTCGGGCAAGAGCGTATTTGCGGAACGCATCACGCTCACCCTGGGTGATCCGGCGATTTACATAGCGACAGCCGAGGCGCTGGACGCCGAAATGGCCGACAGGATCGCGCGCCACCGCGCGCGGCGTGGCACTCAATGGCAGACGATTGCAGAACCGATTGATCTGGCGCGCGCCTTGAAAGACAGTGACGGCGGGCCGCCGCGCCTTGTGGACTGCGTGACGCTCTGGGTGTCGAACCTGATGCATGCACAGCATGATCCGATTGCCGCGACAGAAGAGATCTGCGCCTTGCTGCCAAGCCTGACATCGCCGGTCATTCTGGTGACGAACGAGGTCGGTTCAGGGATCGTGCCTGACAATGCGCTGGCGCGCGCGTTCCGGGATGCGGCAGGTCTTTGTAACCAGCATCTGGGCCGGGCCTGTGACGAAGTCTGGCTTGTCGTCTCGGGGCAACCGCTGAAGGTGAAACCGCAATGACCGATCCGTTTCCGCTGAAGGCGCTTGACGAAATCCTTCATCTTGCCCTGCCCAAAGCGGATGACGCCGCACGGCAGGCCGCCCGGTCCCGGCAGGACAGTCTGACAAAACCACCCGGATCGTTGGGGCGTCTGGAAGACCTCGCCATCTTCATGGCAGGTTGGCAACGCAACCGGATCCCGCGGATAGAGCGGGCCCAGGCGCTGGTCTTTGCCGGCAATCATGGTGTCTGCGCACAGGGCGTGAACCCGTTCCCCCAAGCCGTGACTGCACTTATGGTCGCGAATTTCGAAGCCGGCGGCGCGGCAATCAACCAGCTGTGCCGCGTCGCCGGGGCAGAACTGAGCGTTGTCGCACTCGATCTTGACACCCCCACACAGGATTTCACCGAAGGCCCCGCCATGAGCGCAGCGGAATGTCTTGCGGCCCTGAACACAGGCGCAGCCGCCGTGGACAGGCAGGCCGATATTCTGGTGCTGGGCGAAATGGGTATTGGCAATTCCACAGTGTCTGCGGCCCTCGCCCATGCCATTTGCGGGGGTGACGTTGCGGATTGGGTTGGGCCCGGAACCGGCAGCGATGCCGCAGGGCTGTCGCGCAAGCGCGATGTGGTGGCACGCGGTGTCGCGCGACATGCGGGCCTGTCCCCGCTCGCATTGCTGATGGCACTGGGCGGGCGCGAACAGGCAGCCATCTGTGGCGCTGTCATCGCCGCACGCATGGCACGAATTCCGGTTGTGCTGGATGGCTATATCTGTAGCGCTGCCGTTGCGCCGCTGCATGGGGCACGGCGCGCGCTGCTGGAACATTGCCTTGTCGGACATCGCAGCGCAGAGCCCGGCCATGCGCGGCTCTGCGCGGCCTTCGCAAAAGAGCCTGTGCTGGATCTGGGCATGGCCCTTGGCGAGGGGACAGGCGCGGCCCTGGCCCTTGGCGTCTTGCGCGGCGCGCTGGCCTGTCACACTGGCATGGCCACCTTCGCCGAGGCGGGGATCGGATGATCGGTGCCGCCCGCGCTGGTCTGGCACATCTGCAACTTGCCTTGATGCTGCTTACGCGGCTTCCGGCGGGCAGCTTGCCCCAGCCTGCCCCAAGCCTGGCTGCGGCACGCTGGGCCTTTCCGCTGGTCGGGCTGATCGTCGGTCTGTGCGCATGGGCCGTTCAGCATCTGGCGCTTGGTGTGGGTCTTGGGCCACTGGTGGCCAGCTTTCTGGCCGTGGCGGCGATCGCCGGGGTCACCGGTGCGCTGCATCTCGACGGGTTGGCGGATTTCTCAGATGGTATGGGCGGGGGGCGCGATACTGCACATTGCCTCGAGATCATGCGCGACAGCCGGATCGGAACCTACGGCGTTCTGGCACTTTTGCTTGCTGTCGGCCTGTATGGCGCGGCGCTTGCCACATTTGAGGCGGGTGCACCGCTGGCGGTGTTTCTATTTGCCGCTGTTGGCAGTCGTCTTGCCATGGCAATCATGCTGGAGCGCATGCCTGCGGCCCGCCCCGATGGGTTGGGGCGCCTTGCGGGGGGAAGCGCGCTTCTTGGCTGGCTGCCGGGCGCAGTGTGTCTGGGGGGGCTGGGTGTCTTGATCGGGCCTGCGGCGGGGCTGGCAGCGCTGGCAGGTCTTGTTGGCGCAGCATTGGTCGCGCGGATTGCACTGGTCCGGATCGGCGGACAGACTGGTGACGTTCTGGGCGCGGGACAGGCCCTGAGCGACCTTCTGGCGATCGTGGCGCTGTCGGCGGCACTCAGCAATATGTAATGACGCGCGCGAGCGTTTTTCAGGTCTGACACACCTGTCCGGACTTGTGGGAAGAGTGCAGGCTTCTGTTGCCAGGTGCCTGCGAACCCCGCCTTACACGGCTAAGCGCAAGGACTTAAGTTTCGGTTTCGTTACTGCTTACGCAGCAACAGCTACCGGAGCACGGTTGTCATTTGCAACTGTACGTTTTGCACCGATAACGGTGGTGGCTCACCGAGACAAAGCTAACCCCTTTAGACGTTCGTCGATCCTGTTTCGGCCCCATGATCCCCAAATGAAGGATATCTGGTGGAGCCGCCGGGTACCGCCCCCGGGTCCGATCCGCTTATTACGAGCGCGTTTATGTCCATAGTCTGTCGCCAGACACGATGGATGTAAGGCCTGCGCCAACCGAATGCAAGATGTGCGCCAGCGCAGGAAGAATGAATTGCCATTCTAGGTGGCAGGCAGAAATGCGAACATGCCGTTATCGCCCTGCCCGCATGCCAAGGGTATAGTGTCGGTTTTGTGTCTGCTGTGATCTGTCACGCCCGCGCATTCGGAACATGAGCGGGACGGAGATCTTCAGTCAGCACAACTGGCTGCAAGCCCCGACACGACACCGAAAACCATGTTCGTCCGGGCCGTCACCCAGACCTCCCGCGCAGCAATGGCGGAAGGTCTGACCATAACCGTGCCGCATGCCGGACTTATTCGGGAATGAACCTCGGCAGATGTTGCAAGGCTGGCTCCATCGCCCGCAGCAGACGCGCCTCGGCATCTGCTTCGGTTTCCCCAGGCTCGATCGGGGTGGTGAACCGGACCAGGGCACCATCTGTCCGGCCAATCGTCAGGCTGTCCCAGACGACACTCATCTTCGCCAGAATATCGTTTGTCATGCGTTTGCCGCGCTGCTCGAACCAGTAATAGACCAGCTGTTGCGACATTGCATTCTGGATCACCGCACGATTGACCTCGAACTCGCCATAGATGGTATCGGGCATGCTGACCGTGTGCCGATCAAGCGAATAGATTTCCCAGCCACCCACCGGCAGACAGACCTCGGGCGAGTGCAGCCCCTGCCCGTCCGTCTGCCGTGCATACCATGCCGAGAAGAAGTTGACCGGCGCGTTTTCATTAGCCGCGAAAAGGTTCATATCGATGTAATCATCTGCCCCCAGGACCCGCTCGACCTGAGGGTCCAGAAGTTGGGCATGACCATTCCAGCCAGCAAGCGCACGGGGGAAGGATGACAGGCTCTCGCGCACCACAGGCTGAACTTCGCGCGCAGGCGTTACAGTGTATGCCACTGTAACGGCGACAACCAGACCAATTGCGGCCCCAAGCGCAGCACTGGGCTGCGTGTGCAGGACACGGCTCATCTGTGTGCCAAGCCCCTGCGTGTCCAGATCGATCGTCTCGGACAGGGGTTTCGGGTTCGGGGTCAGGCGCTGCAAAGCGATCGCCATCAGGAACAGGAAAGCGATACATGTCCCGAAAATGACCCAGCCTTCAAAGAAATGCAGGAAACCTTCGGCATGGCTGATCCCGTAAGAGTTTACCATGACGCCGATCACGCCGATCCGAAACGAGTTCATCAGGACTGTCAGGGGTGCCGCTGCCAGAAAGAGCACGGCCTTGTGCCAGAACGGACCGCGATACAGGATACCGAAAAGATAGGAGAAACTCAGGATCGGGAACAGATACCGCAACCCCGAACAGGCTTCTGCGACCTGCAGCTTATACACGCCCAGGTCGATGATGTTGCCGTCCAGAAAGACTGGAATCCCCATCAGAGAGATGAACCAGACACCGATCTGCGATGACACGAGTTGCAGGAAGATCGTCATCTGCCAGAACAGGAATTGCGGCAGCGGCAGCATGAAGATCAGGTGAAGCACCGGCAACTGATGCCGCCGCCCCTGGTCCCACCCCATGACTGTCAGCACCACTCCGCCTGTGAAAAGGATAAGTGCATAAGCGACGATATCACCGATCTGGACCAGATTGCCCAGCACCGCGAGGGCGACAGACAGTGCGATCACGGCCAGTCCTGGCCCGCGGCGCAGTGGGCCGGTATATGAGTTCGGCGGCACGTCCCGCAACTCTCTCAGGAACAGATAGAGCGAGATCAGCGGGATAAGGGGGCCATGGCTATATTCGGGCGTCAGCCAGGCGCCGACAAGCTCTGACAATCCGAGCCAGAAAATCGGTATCGACGCCAAAACGAGCGCGGCCAGCATGAGCGGGCCTTGCATGCGTGTAAACCGGGAGGAGTCTATCGCGCTGGAAACTGACATCTGGACAACTTTTTCTAATCTTTGTGTTGTTGCAACTTAACTGCAAAATCTCACATATTCCAGTAACATGACTGTCGGGTCCCCTTGCGTGCCACTTTTTTCCTATCTGGCATGCGAAACCAGAACCGCCGGATGTGGATGCCTCCGCGTTAGCGCGGTCACCAGCACCGTGTCCCAAAAATGTGGCAAAAAGGTTTCGATGAGTTTAAGCCAGAGGTCAGGTGCAACCGACCATCCGCCAGGATGTCGATAGACAGGGTTGCGAATCACAATCCGATCGCTGAGCGCGAGAGCACCGCATCTCAATTGGAAACGGTCCCTTGCGCAGCATAAAAAAAGCAGCCCTGACGGGCTGCCTTCACGTTATAAAATAATTTTCAGGCCATTTCAGGCTTTTTTGAAATCTTGCGCGTTGCCGCCAAGCCGCCAAGTGCTGTCAGCAGAAGCAGAATACCAGCGGGCAGCGGGATTGGTGCGAATGCCACCTGTCCGGAAGCGCCAGCACCACCTTCAGTACCTGTAATCTGGAATGTCAGCTGCTTGCCGACCGGAATCAAGAATGTGCCAAACCCACCTGCAGATGGCGGCGTGCTTACAGAAAGAAGCGTATTGCCACCATTCAGGACACGCAACTCAAACGCGGCCGCGGAGCCAAACGGGAAGGATTGTACCGACCAAGAGAAAGACGCCCGGTACGTCTGAGAGTTCGTATTCTCAAACGTCACGGCATTGGTTGCGACCGAGTCAACAGAGCTGACGCTCCAGAAGAAGGAGTTTTCGGCCCCTGCCGCAGATACGGAGGCCTTTCCCGCGTCCCCTGAAGTGGATGTTGTGATAGCAGATGCCTGACCAGCGAGCAGCGCCAAGCCAGCAACTGTTGCGAGTGTAAGAAGCTTATTCTTCATATTTTCGATCCTTTTTGCCAAATCCAAGGCGAAATTCTACAGTTCACTTACGATGTGTATAACTTTGTATAACTGGGCAATCAAGGACTAACTGAACTTAAGCTACTTCACACTGCGCGGCTTAGACAAATTTGCATAAATTTTAACCAAGCGCAAATGAAACTGTACCGCACGCCTGAGATATCAGTCTTCCGACAGCCAGTTCAAGTTTTTTCTGACCTTTCGCACCCGACGGTCAGCGCTCTGACTTGGATGATGCAAAAATGTACCCAAGCCGCCACAGAGATAGCCCAATATCGTTAGAATTTGTGTGTTTTCGTCATGCAGCCTGCGAAGACCGGGGCAGGTGCACTCAAGCCGGTCGGGTATTGGAGCGGGATTGCCATATCGATGGCAACGCGAATCGCTGGATCAACGCGGGCGTGACAAAAAGAAACGATTGCCCGTCATCCCATGCTGAGGACGATATCCAGTTTGGGCCGTGACCTCTGACAGCGCGAAGCGGGCATCGTGGCAGAAAAGGGCCTGAACAAGATCACTCCCAAGGTGCAAGCACCCTGACAATCCCCTCAACACCTGACATTTGATCTGCGCCGAATCAGGCGGCTGCCTTGTTTTCCGCCGGGGCAGCGGCGGGGACGAAGCAGTCATGCAGGCTGCGGATCGCACCCGACAGATCATCGCGCGCAACAAGGAACTGCGCCTCGACCCGGCGCGAGCCTTGCTGAGCTGCCAGAACCTTGATTCCCGCCTCTTCCAGCGCCTGCAGCCCCCGCATCAGCACATGCACATCACTCAGGTCAGATCCGATGACCGACACCATCGACATTGCCCGCGCCGTGATCGTCGCATTCGGATACCGACCAAGAATTTCGGACTCTGCCCGCTTGATGGACTTGAGCGAGCCGCTGAGATAATGCGTGATCGTATTGGCATTGGATTGCTTTGACACGATCCAGAGCTTGTGTCGTGTCAGCGCATCGAGCGCGCAGGCGTCATAGCCTTTCACACCAACCATGTCGGGTTCGTGCAATTCAAAGGCATGCACATCCAGCCCGGTCACCATCTCGACACGGCCAGCCTCGCCCCCTTCCGGCCCGATCAGGGTGCCGGGATCTTGCGGTTCGAACGCATGCTTGACGCGCAGTGGAACCTCGGCACGGCGCAGAACGCGCGCGGCATTGGGATGGATTGCTTCCATCCCCAGATTGGATAGCTGGTCGGCCACATCATAACTGGTGCGTCCGATCTTGACCGTATTCTCGACCCCGACGATCTTCGGATCTGCCGAAGACAGATGAAATTCCTTGTGGATGATCGCTTCATCCGCGCGTGTCTGCGCTGCCAGATTGGCAAAGACGACTTCGGAATAGCCGCGGTCATATTCGCGCATCAGCCCTTCTGCGCATTGCGCGTACCCTGTCACTATGGGCAGTTCGGTTTTCAGATCGATTCCGGCCATGGCTTGCTCCAGCCGTGTGGCAAGTGCCGGGTTCTCGGAATCGCGCCAGCCCGACAAATCCACAAAGCGCGCATTGACCTTGTGGCGCTGAAGCAGCAGCGTCATGACAAAGGCGGAATGCGCCTCGCCCATACCAGACAGCAATTCGCGCACAGTCTGCATTTGTTGCGCAATGCGAAAATGCCCGTAGCTGCCCAATCGCTGCAGGTCCATCAGGCAGGCGCGCGCGCCCTCCATCCGGTCGCGAACGAAGGCATCGGCGCGTTCCCGATCAGCGTCATGGGTCAGGATATCGGCATGAATACGGCACATCCGATCAGAGGTTTCGTGCAGCGCATCCTGCCAGCCAACGCCGCGGTCGTCAGTCGCAAAACGGGCATAGACACCCGGCGATCCGGTCTTTTTGTGTTCCAGAAGCATGTTGGTGATGCCACCAAATGCGGACACCACGAAAACGCGGCCATAGACCTGGGTTGGCTTGCGCTGGCCAAGAAACAGGGTTCCGACAAGTTCGGGGGCGCGGCTCATGCAAGTGCCGCCGATTTTTTCGACTGTGTGGGTCATCGATATACGGCGCAGGGCTTTTCACCCTGCACATCCTTATGATTCACGATGTTTCAAGCGCGTAGGAACCGTCAGCCTGATGTACTTCCTTGCCAGTGACCGGCGGGTTGAAACAGCAGGCAAAGACACATTCGGTTTTGCAACGCAGCGTGTGCTTGTCATGCAGGTTCAGGGCATACATCACGCCGGGGCGGATCTCGTGCACGGTGCCTGTGGCAAGGTCTTCGATGCTCCCCTCACCCGAGATACAATACACGCTCTCGAAATGATTCTTGTAGTGAAACGTGTGCTCACTTCCGGCCGCGATGGTGGTGATGTGAAATGAAAACCCCATCCCGTCATCAGCCAGAAGCATGCGCACCGATTCCCATTCTTGATCTGCCACGCGCCGCGTCGTGTTTTTCTCGGCATGAAAATCTCTGACGATCATTCTGTTTTACTCCGCTGCTATCTTCTGTTGGCCAATCTGTGCCTTCACGGCAGCTTCGAGCGTATCAAGGCCCGCGGCAAATTGTGCCTGTGGAATGGTGAGCGGGGCAAGAATTTTAACAACCTCATCATGTGCGCCCGACGTCTCGATAATCAGACCATGCTCAAAGCAGGTTGCGCAAATCGCTGCGGCGAGGTCGCCAGACCCAACGTCAATGCCCTGCATCATGCCGCGCCCCTTGAGCGTGGCCCCGGTGACATGGGCCGAAATCTCTTTCAACCGCTGTGTCAGAAAGGCGGCCTTCGCTTCGGTTTCACGCTGAAAGCTGTCATCGCTCCAGAATTTCTCAAGCGCGATGCGCGCCGTGACAAAGGCGTGATTGTTGCCGCGGAACGTACCGTTATGTTCTGCCGGTTTCCAGATGTCCAGATCCGGGCGGATCAGCAACCCGGCGAAGGGCAGGCCCATGCCGGACAAAGACTTTG
>SKWJ01000526.1 GCA_007128995.1 Paracoccaceae bacterium | reverse complement strand
TGTGGAACGTGGCGAAGACACCTCGGAGGAGGAAGCCTGAGCCATGAGGCAAAGCGCCGGTGCCATCGCGGCACATATATTACGCGGGACCGGTTTGCGCGCCAGCATCGTTGTCCTGGTCAGCATCGGCTTCGCGGTGACCCTGCGTCTGTGGGGCGCGCCGGCGGGCATGCCGGAAAGCCTTGCGCTGGTTGCGATTGCGGTCGGTTTCTGGGCGCTGGGTGTTCTGCCAGAGGCGCTGACAGGCTTGCTGTTCCTGCTGGCTGCGGTGACAGTTCTGGGGCTAGAGCCTGCGGTCGTGTTCTCAGGCTTTACCACTACGGCTTTCTGGCTGATCTTCGCCGGTGTTATCCTGAGCGCGAGCACGTCCAAGACGGGCTTGTCGCAATGGTTCGCCGCGCGGTTTCTGAAAGCGCGTTTCGCATCGCTGGGGTATGGCCCGCGGATCGCGCTGATTGTGATCTTTGCGTCGGGGCTGGCGCTTATCTTGCCATCGACATTGGCGCGTGTCGCCGTCTTGCTGCCGCTGGTGATCGCCCTGTGCGATGAGTTCGGTTATCGCCACGCCAGCAAGGGGCGTGCTGGGATGGTGCTGGCGGCGGCGGTGGGCACCTATATCGTGCCGATCACCTTTCTGCCGGCCAACCTGCCGAATATCGTGCTCGCGGGGGCGCTGGAATCGCTTTATGGTATCACGCTGACATTCGGCCCATATATCTTGCTGCATTTCCCGGTGATCGGGCTGGTCAAGGGCATCGCTCTGGTTATCATCCTGACGTATCTGTTTCGCGATGATCCGGTTCCAGATTCCGCCGTCGAAAAATCTGCTGACGCGCAACTTTCCGGGCCGGCCATGCGGTTGCTTGCGGTTCTGGGCGTGACCCTTACGCTTTGGAGCCTTGATTTCCTGCATGGGGTTTCGCCTGCATGGATCGGGCTGGGAGCGGCGCTGCTATGCGTGATGCCGTTCATGCGGATTACCGACCTGAAGTCAATGCCGTTCAACACGGCTTTTCCAATGCTGCTGTATATCGGCGCGGTCCTGAGTATCGGTGCCGTGATGACAGCGTCGGGCGGGGGAGAGGCATTGTCGCGTGTCCTTGTCGCCAGCCTGCCGCTGGAAACTTCTTCAGACCCCGTGCGACTGCTGTCGCTGATGGTGGTTGCGACACTGACATCGCTGGCAACGACGATGCCAGTGGCCCCCGCCATGACAGCACCGTTTTTCGGTGAAATCGCCAACACCACAGGTTGGACCGTCGATGCCGTTGCGATGAGCCAGGTTCTGGGCTATGCGACGCCGCTTCTGCCGTATCAGTTGCCGCCGCTGATGCTGGCCATGGCCATGGCAGGGGTCACGCTCGGCGATGCGACGAGGGTGCTGTTGTTGCTCGCGCTTGTCACCACTCCGATCACGCTGATCGCCGCGCATTTCTGGTGGCTCGCGCTTGGGTGGTATTGATGGGCAAATACAGGTTTGGCCGCGCGCGTGGCCCGTGTTCAAGGAGTTAACCGATGCAGACAATCACCATGACCGTCAACGGACGCGGTGTCACCGCGACAGTCGAAGGGCGCACCCTTCTGGTCGAATACCTGCGTGAACACCTGCACCTGACAGGAACCCATGTCGGATGCGACACCAGCCAATGTGGGGCCTGCACGGTCCATGTGGATGGACTGTCCGTAAAGTCGTGCACCATATTCGTAGGCGAACTGGATGGCGCAGAGGTCCGCACGATCGAGGATATCGAGAACGCGGATGGCAGCCTCTCGCCCCTGCAAAAGGCGTTTCAGGACCATCATGGGTTGCAATGCGGGTACTGCACGCCGGGGATGATCATGTCGTTATCAGCCCTTTTGCGTGATAATCCAAAACCCACCGAGGCGCAGATACGCCACCATCTTGAAGGCAATATCTGCCGCTGCACTGGATATGCCAATATCGTCAAGGCGGCGCTGGCGGCATCGGGGCAGCTTGACCGCGCGGATGCGGGATAACCGTGACCTGCGCCTAAGGCGCCTGACAAGGAGAAGCATATGTATGCATTTGATCTGATCTCACCGAAATCTCTCGATAAGGCTCTGGAAGCCTTGGCAGAGGAAGAGGCTCAGGTGCTGGCTGGCGGTCAGACGCTGATCCCGACCCTGAAAGCGCGGCTGGCAGCCCCCGCGACTCTGGTAAGTTTGCGCGCGATACCTGAATTGCGCGGGGTCAGCATGCAAGAGGGGCGGTTGTGCATCGGGGCCATGACAACCCATGCAACTGTCGCCGACGAGGCGCGTTCTCATTTCCCTGCGCTCGCCGATCTGGCGGCCAATATCGGTGATCCGGCAGTTCGCAACAGGGGCACGATCGGGGGCAGTCTGGCCAATAATGATCCGTCTGCATGTTACCCTTCTGCAGTTCTGGCGACCGGGGCCACGGTCATAACGACGCAAAGAAGCATTCAGGCGGATGATTTCTTTCTGGGCATGTTCGCAACCGATCTTGAAGAAGGGGAGCTTATCCGTGCAGTGGAGTTCCCCATACCGATTGCGGCGCATTATGAGAAATTCTGGCAACCCGCGTCTCGTTTCGCGCTTACGGGTGTCTTTGTTGCCCGGTTTGATGACGCGGTGCGTGTCGCTGTCACGGGCGCGTCCGAGGAAGGGGTCTTTCGCTGGACGGCTGCTGAAAGGGTTTTGTCAAAGCAGTTCACTGCAGCCGCCGTGAACGAGTTGGGCCGACCGGATGTCGATATGATTTCTGATCTGCACGGTAGTGCTGCATACCGTGCCAGTCTGACACAGGTCCTGACCGCACGGGCAGTTGCGCGTTTGCAGGAGTGATGCGGTAATCATGTGAAAACTCTGACGAATAGGCTGGATTTTCAGAAATATGGACGCAGAATTGGGATTTCGTGACTGCTCAGACTTGTCGGCTGTTCTGAGCGCGTCTAGTTCAAACAGCCATGGCCGGTGCGATGCGCGTTCTTCATGGGCGCGTGTGTACCGCGTCGCGGACCGAACACCACGCGCAGGTCTGAAAGATAACGGTACTTATTCAAGGGAGAAGATTTTATGAGTAGTCCGGTATCCGGTCCAGAGACGATCAGTCAACTGCAAGGGAGTGCAAGCCAATCAACAGTCGAAAGCGTCTACACAGCGCTGAAGGCTGATATTATTTCGGGCCGACGAAAGCCGGGCGAGTTTTTGCGGATTGACCGGATGAGCCGGGTCTATGGTGTCGGTCCAACGCCCTTGCGTGAGACACTGCAGCGCCTGACAGCGGAAAATCTAGTGATCGCACGGGGCGGGCGCGGATTTCAAGTCGCTCCGCTGACGATAGATGAATTTGTGGATCTGAACATCGCGCGGACGGCGATAGAAACTGCGGCCCTGCGCCTGTCAATCACGCATGGGGCAGAAGATTGGGAAAGCCGTGTTGTGGCTGCTGGATACATCCTGAAGAAATGGGATGCAGCGATGCTATCAGGCGGGGCCGATAATCTGTCGCGCTGGGAAAACGCCAATGCAGAATTTCACAGCGCCCTTTTGTCCGGATGCCCCTCTCTTTGGCTTTTGCATGCGCAACAGGGCTTCGCCAGCAAATGCGATCGGTATCGCCGTGCGGCGATGGTTGGTGCCGGTACGCCCTATCGGGCCGATGTCGAGCGTGAGCATCGCGAAATCTTGAACGCAGTCCTGCAACGTGACGCTGACAGCGGATGTGAACTTCTTGCCACCCATTATCAGCGCACCGTGGATGCCTTCCGCCTGGTGGTTGACAGCGGATTGATCGATACAGGTGTGGATTGATAACGGCGGATGACCTGTCCGGCTTGGCGCTGCCGCAGATTTGGAGAGAAGGATGAACAAGGGGCCGATGCAGATGTATCGCGACCTGATCTCGCAAGGTGTGATCACGCCCAATCCCGCTCAGGCCCATGCCGTCGAAAAGTTGCAGATGCTCGCCGGACGTTTGCGCGACTACCAGCCCAGAACACCCAAAAGGATTGCCTTGGGGTTTTTCGGTTGGGGACGAGAAAGCGTGACACGGGCACAGCTTCCCGGCCTTTATATCTACGGCGAGGCAGGCCGCGGCAAATCGATGCTGATGGACCTGTTTTTTGATGCGGTCCCGATTCAGCCAAGGCGTCGCGTGCATTTCCATGCTTTCATGCAGGAAGTACATGCCGGGATTGTCGAGGCGCGCAACCGTGCAGTGGACGATCCTGTGACACTGGTTGCAGACATGGTCGCCGATACAGCAACCCTCCTGTGCTTTGACGAAATGCAGATAACCGATATCACCG
>SKWJ01000080.1 GCA_007128995.1 Paracoccaceae bacterium | reverse complement strand
TTTTGTTTGTTTCAGTGAACTTCAGTTTTTCTGGACCGTGGTTTTCGCAAAGGTCGGCTCAATGGTCCGGCTCTAGTAGTCCAAGCCCCCGCAAATAAATACCGATTCCGGTTTCAAGCAGTTCTTCTGGCGTATAGGGGCTTCGTGCGCCGGGTATGCCGCGCGCATAAAGTTCGACAATCCCATGGCTCATGGCTGTGACATGGGCCGCAAACATTTCGGTTGGTGGCCGCCGATGCGGCGGAAGCCTTTGTGACAGGTCATGTGCGGCGCGAACAAGGACTTGATTGGCGCGGGCGCAGGCGTTGGCAAGATCGCGTGTTGCATTGGGAGAGATGCCAGATTCAAACATGGCCACATAATGGCCCGGATGTTTGCGCGCGAAGGCGAGATAGGCGCGTCCAACAGATTCAAAAGCCGCAAGTGGCGATGGCTGCCCGTCGCGATAAGCGAATTCCAGAAGATCGGCGAACAGGTCAAATCCCTGTCGCGCCATTTCGATGATCAAATCCTCGCGTCCGGTGAAATGGCGATACGGCGCTGCTGCCGAGACATCGGCTTGTTTTGCCGCTTCGGCCATTGTGAACCCCTGTGGGCCCTTGTCAGCAATCAACTCTAGTGCGGCCTCGACCAGTGCCTGACGCAGGTTTCCATGATGATAGCCGCGTTTGGCCATGTCGCTTTGCGCTCCTTCTCAGAGTCAGTCCTATACAGGATCATCTGTCTTCGGAAAGTATATCCGCACTTGGTCGCTTGCAAAGCCAAAGCGAATTGCATATGTGGTCGTTCGAGAGGCTGGCGCGGGCAGACGCCTTGCCAACCCGGTCAGGTCCGGAAGGAAGCAGCCGCAGCATTTTCCGTCTGGGTCGCTGTCCAGTCTCTCACTTCCGATAATCCCGGATCAGTCTGACAAGCCGCGCAGATACTCGAACATTTCGCGCGCACCACTGCGCAACTGTACATGCATGCCGCTTTCTGCGTTCGGGTTGCCTGTTATCTCGCGCAGAAAGGCATCCGGGTCTGTCAGATAGGCAATGAAATTCTCCGCAGTCCAGCGTGCGCCACTGCCTGCAGCGGACCGAAGATCATTCGAATAAAACCGAAACTCCGCATCGCCCGCAAAGGGACGGTTTGCAATTCCATAAAGATTGGGACCACTGCGCCCACCGCGTGCAAGTTCGGTCCCGTCCGGGGCGATCACAGCATGGCAGGTTCGACAATCGCGCCAGCGTGCATCATCAGCAAAGGCGGGGCCAATCAAGACAAATGATAAGCCAACTACTTGTAGAACAGAAGAAATTCTCATGCTTTACGCCTCTTGGGATCGACCTGCAGTTTAACAGCCGCGGCAGCACATACAACTGCCCCATCCTCACGAATCCGGCAATGGGTCAGGGTTTCAGGCGATATCCGGTTCGAAACCAGTTCCAGCACAACGCCGATACACCAAGTGTCGTTCCCAGCACGATCGTCAGACCCAGCACAGGTGGGGCATCAGATGCTCCGATCATGCCATAACGTGCGCCATCGATAAGATAGAATACAGGGTTGAAGCGGCTAAGCGTTTCGAGCACTGGCGGCAGGCTGGAAATGGAATAGAATGTTCCCGACAAGAATGACAGCGGCACGACAATGAAATTCGTGATGGCGGCAATCTGGTCAAGCTTGTTGGAGATGATGCCGGCGGCAATTCCGATAGCGCCAAGCAGTGCTGCGCCGATGCTCAGGAACAAAAGCAACCAGATCGGATGTGCGACAGACTGTCCCAAAAGCAGCATCAGCGCGCCGAGGATGACAAGACCAACCATCAGCCCGCGGACAAGCCCACCTGCAAGATATCCCAGAACCAGCTCCATCGGCGAGAGGGGCGGCATCAGCGTATCGACGATATTTCCCTGAACCTTGGAGATAACGATCGACGAGGATGTATTGGCAAAACTGTTCTGGATGACAGTCATCATTAGGATACCGGGGGCAAGAAATGTTGTAAAAGGCACGCCAAACACCTCGCCGCGCGCAGGGCCTATGGCAAGGGAAAAGACCGCAAGAAACAGTCCTGCCGTCACAAGCGGGGCCGCCAGCGTCTGCGTCCAGACGACAAGAAACCTGCGGATCTCGCGATCTGCCAATGCCTGCAAGCCCAGCCAGTTGACACGACCAAAGCGCCTGCTGCCCATCGCGAATGTCTGGTTCTGCTCGGTGCTCATGTGCTGCTCTCCTGCTCACTGTTCGGACGCGGCCGCGTTTTCCTGCGGATGGCGATTGTATTTAAGCCCGTTGCGATGTATTTCATCCTCTCGCCCAGTACCATGGGCAAATGAATTGACAAGCGGGCGCAAATCCTGTGCCCCTGACGCCAGCCGGAGAAAGACATGTCCTGGACAGATGAGCGTGTCGAATTGCTCAAGAAAATGTGGAATGAGGGGCATTCTGCCTCTCAGATTGCCAAAGAGCTTGGGGGCGTCACCCGCAATGCCGTGATTGGCAAGGTTCATCGTCTTGGCCTGTCAAACCGCGCGGGCCCTGAAGCTGAAGCAAAACCCGACGTGCAGACGGGCCCGGCGATGGAGGCAGAGACCACCACCACGCCGCAGACCGATGAAACGCCAGTTGAGCCCGAGGCACAAGAACCTGTGTCGCCGGTAGTTGATCTGGCCAAGGCGAAGGCCGAGCGTGAGGCCGCGGCCCGTGCCTCTGCCCCTGTCGAGCCGCCTGTCGAAGTTGAGCCGCCAGCATACCAGCCACGGGCCATTATTCCAGCCGGTCAACCCCTTCCACCGCAGCCCTCCGCGAATGAGGTCGATCCTGAAGCTCTTGCGACGGTCCGGGAAGTTGAAAAGACCGCCCGCAAACTGTCCTTGCTGGAGCTTACGGAACGCACCTGTAAGTGGCCGATCGGCGATCCGGCGACAGAAGAATTCTGGTTCTGCGGGTTACCTGTGAAGCCGGGCAAACCCTATTGCGAAGCGCATGTTTCGGTCGCCTTTCAACCGATGAGCTCGCGCCGGGACCGGAAGCGCTGATCTGCATTGAACAACGTGCCGGACTGCGGTTGCTGTCCGGCACGCCCTCAGATCAACATGATACGTGCTGATTGCGTGCTTGGAACGAAATTGCATCTGGGTTCCAAGACAGTTCCGTTGCGCTGAACCCTCAGGATGACATCGCGAGTTTCAACACCATCCACAAGCGCTCCGGCGCTTGTCCCCACAACGCCCTGCACATCAAAGCCACGCTCACGACCCGCGGCAATGCAGGCCTGTTCGGCGCTTGCCGTGGTGCTCCCCGGTGCAGATGGCTGTGATGTCCCGGGCATAACTTCAGTGCTTGCGCCCTGACCGGGCGGCGGAGCTATCGGTCGTGGGGCCATCGAAACCGGGTTGAGGGTACATCCTGCAAGCAAGATTGTCGCAAGGCTGGCAACAGGCCAAAGTGACCTTTGAGGACATGATTTCATCTTCAAACTCCAAATGAACCAGAAATTTACGTGCTGCGCTGCGCTGTTTCTGCGCAGGGCGCGCCTGCGCCAAGCAATTCCTGCGCAGCGGCGCGGGCAGTGTCTGTGATCGTATCACCAGAGATCATTCTTGCAATCTCTTCGATCCGGGCATCGGCGGAAAGCGGCACGACATATGACAGTGTCTGATCCGCATGAATGCGCTTCTCGACCCGCCAATGATGCTCACCCAGTGCTGCGACCTGGGGCGAATGGGTCACCACCAGCACCTGAGAGCCGGCCGACAAGGCGCGCAGGCGTCGGCCCACGGCGTCCGCAGTCGCCCCACCCACGCCACGGTCAATCTCGTCGAAGATCATCGTCGTGCCGGCACTGCCGCGTGACAGACAGACCTTCAGCGCCAGAAGAAAGCGCGACAACTCGCCCCCGGACGCAATACGCGACAATGGGCCAGAGGGTGCGCCGGGATTGGTAGCCACTTCAAAGCTAACGGCGTCGCAACCGTCCGGCCCGGCTTCAGTGGGGGTGACGATTGTGCAGAACTGGGCGCGCTCCATCTTGAGGGGGGCGAGTTCGTGCACCATGTCATTATCAAGGCAGCGGGCCGCGTTCTGACGCGCAGTTCGGAGCCGATCTGAGACTTGGTCATATTCCGCTTGCGCCTTTTTTTCAGCCTGTGCGAGCGCTGCGATCCCGCGCGTACCATTGTCAAGGATTTCCAGCCTGGAACGCAACTCTGCGCATAGGGAGGCTAGATCATCTGGCAGGCATCCGTGCTTGCGCGCAAGCCCTCGAAGCGCAAACAGGCGCTCTTCAACGGCTTCAAGATCACCCGGATGCACATTCAGGG
>SKWJ01000397.1 GCA_007128995.1 Paracoccaceae bacterium | reverse complement strand
TCAGTTTGGGAAGATGCGCAGGCGATCAGCGTCAATCGCCAGCGGAATTTGGCTGTTCACAGGGGCGGGCTGATCTGCCGGGCAGACGAGGCCAGTGCTTTCACCATCAAGCCCCAGATGCAGCAGATACCGGTCGCCCTGAAACTGGCAACGCAGGACTTGTGCTTTCAGCGCGCCCTGCGGGTCTGGCCGGATCGCCATGCGCGGGATCAGGATACGCGCATGCCCTTCTTTTCCCTTGCCTGCCAGGGACGGAAGCTTCAAACGGGACTGCGCACAGGTAAAACCATCTGACGCAGATAGTGTCCCCTCTATCAGCGCGCCGATATTCAGAAACTGCGCCACTTCGACCTGCTCTGATGCGGAAAACAACGCTTCTGGGGTGTCGATCTGCGCAATCTCGCCCTCCAGCATCACCGCCACGCGGTCGGCGATGGTGAAGGCTTCGGCCTGATCGTGGGTGACATAGACTGCGGACAGGCCCAACTCGCGCAAAAGCGTGCCAATCTCCAGCGCCAGCCCCTCGCGCAATTCACGGTCGAGGTTGGACAGCGGCTCGTCAAACAGCACCAGCGGCGGTTCAGCGACAATCGCGCGCGCGAGGGCGACGCGTTGCTGTTGCCCGCCCGACAGCGTGCCGGGGAAACGCTCTGCCAGATGGCCCAGCCCAACCCGGTCGAGCGCGCGCCGCGCGCGCCTTTCACGTTCGCTGCGCCCAAGTTTGCGCATCCTAAGCGGGAAAGCCACGTTATCAAGCACACTCAGATGCGGCCAGATCGCGTAGTCCTGAAACACCATCCCGATGCCGCGCGCTTCCGGCGGGGCATTGAACCCACTGCCATCAACCACGCGCTGGCCTGCAATGTGCATCTGGCCCGAACTTGCGGAAAGCAGGCCCGCCGCGATGCGCAGAAGCGTGGTCTTGCCGCAGCCCGAGGGACCAAGAAGCGCGACAACCTCGCCCGGTGCGAGCAAAAGGTCGATATTGCGCAAGACCTGCGTGTCACCAAAGGATTTAGCGACCTGCGCGGCGCACAGAGCGAACTTGTCAACCTGTGACATGACGTCTTTCATACGCGTCGCGTAGCAGCGCAATGTAACAGTTTCACGTCAGGTTGCCGCAACAAAGACAGTGATCCGCCAAGTGTCAGCCGCTTCGCCGCCTGCCAGCTTTCCAGCGCCATCATGCCTGACGCGGCACTGTCGAGGGCCTAGGTGTTTAGTCCCATTGTGTGATGGTCTACTGATCTGTGACCATCAGAAGGACGCATTATGGGACAAATTCTTCACGGCAGCGCTACGACCGCGCACGCGATGGTCGGACGGTGATTATCATCTCTCATCGTGCCCTACTTTCGATATTAGTCAGATCACCAATCAGGTTGCGGGCAGCATCCGAATACCAGTCAGCGGCACCGATCATACGCGCAATTTCCTGGCCTTCAGGATCCAGAATGATTGTCATGGGCAGCCCCAAAACAGCGAAGTTACGCGCAAGTTTGCTGTCAGGACTGCGAAAAACTTCAAGGGAAGTTACTTCGTTTTCGTGATAGAATGCTTGGATATCCTCCAGTGGATTGCGCCCTGACGCTACTGCGACGACTCGAAAACGCTCTGATGCGAATTCCCGCTCGAGCAGATCGAGCGCTGGCATCTCCTCGCGGCAGGGCGCGCACCAGGTTGCCCAGAAATTCAGCAGGACATAGCTGCCCGCAAAACTACGCAAATCGAGTTCTGAGCCATCGGCTCGCTCAAACGCGGTTTGCAATCCGCTTTCGACAAGCCGATCGGAAAAGACCAGCTTTCGCATGTCACCGCGCAAATGCTGTTGCAGCTGCTCAAGGGAGTCAGCCTTCGCGTAGCCTGCATCCAAGAGAACGCAGACTACAGCGAGCAGGGTCGTCATTTCTGTGGTGCGAAACTGCCATGCCCTCCGAAACTGCTTTATCGTGATCAATGCGCGTGCCCCGCATGCGAATGCTGCGTCGCCCCGGCAGGTTCAACGTCGATATGAACCTCGACATGGCCAAGACTGGTATGCAATTCTATGTCGAAATGATCTCCTGCATGCAGATCTTTCGAAAGGCCTGTCAACTCGATTGCAAGCCCGTTTGGGGCCAGAGCCATCTTGCGGCCTGCTGGCAATGGAACGGATGGCAAGGTCTCATATGCCGGTTCTCCATCGACAAGGCGAAATCCGACCAGACTTGCCTGGGCCGCAATTTCGGTCTCTGCTCCTGTCAGGACGATTGTTTCGCTGCGCGTGTTCTCAAGGTCCATGAACACAAGAGTGCTGTTTTGCGTGGTGGCGTTGGTCCAACCGTGAATGACGCGAAATCCTGCCAGCTCCGAAAGATGACTATCATTCTCATGGTCGTCATGGTCATGACCCGCGTGATCATCGTGGCCATTCGAATGTCCGGCTTCGCCCCCTTCGCTATGTGCCACAACTGGCTGAGTTGGGGCAAAGAAACATGTCAGTCCGATCAGAATTGCCGGAGCGAATGAACGTGTGGCCGATGAGGTCTGACGGGTCATGTGAGTCTCCTTGAATGCAAGTATCAGGCTCGCAGATTATTAACGGTGGATTGTTTCAGCACCGCGACAGCGGGTAAGAGTGCCAGGATCAGGGCAAGCGAGGCAAAGCCCGCCGCAAGGTGTAGTTCGCTCCAGCCAATGGTTGCGCGGATCACAATATCTGTCCGCGCGGTGAGAATGCGCGACAAGATTGCTGCGGCACCGACACCCACCCCCAAGCCCAGCACTGTTCCCGCAGCAAGCAGGGTCGCGCAATATCCCCACATTACGGCCATCAGGAAACGGTTGGGGGCTCCCAGCGCGCGCAAAAGGGCCATCTGGCGTGCAAACAGCCGCGACAGGATGAACAGTGCCAACAGGACACTCGCCGCTACCAGGGCCTGAGTGACAACAGACATAAGCGACATGGCCTGACGAACATCGCCCATGACACGGTAAAGTTCAGACAAAACAGCGCCGGGGAAAAAGGCCATTGTCTGTGCATCGCGGTTGAATTCTGATCTCAGGGCATAATTGGCCCATAACTGTTCGGCCTTGACAATGATTGCAGGGGTGCCGGGGAAGAATTCGGGATCGAAGGGGGGGCCAAGCTGATCACTGCGTTCGGGCGCATGGCCATTGGCCAGACCATGCACTTCCCAGACTGCCTCCACAGGCACAAGAATAGAACGGTCCCAAGGGGTTCCAGTTCGCGCCATGCGGCCGACAACTGTGAACTCTTCTTCATGAGCACCATGTTCGACGGCATCGCCAACCCCATGGGACGGAGTGAACACATCGCCAATTTCAAGGTCTGATGCACCCCCTGCGATTGCCTCCATGCTGTTGCGCCAAATACGCCCCTCAATCGCACCATCGGAAAGATACGTTGCAAAGTCAGCCGTTGTGCCAACTACCGGCGATTCACGGTAGCTGTCACCAAAGGCCAGAGGCGCCGCGATTTCGACAAGCTCATGACTGTCAATTTCATCGTAAACAAATCCGTTCAGCAACGGTACATCGCTTGGTTGCAGATAAACAGCGGCCAGCATCATCGTCATTTCACTGCCCGGTGCTGTAATGAGCAGCTCGAATTTGTCTGCCGCCCGCGCTGTGCCCTGTCTTAGCCCACGCTCTTGTGCGATCAGCCCTATTCCCATACCGACTGAGACAGCGATCAGCGCGACAAAGGTAATGTTTGCCCAGCGAAACCGCCACAGCATCGCGCGGATCAATTGATGTGCCGCAAATCCCCGAAACAGAGCCACGCTGATCACCACAATCGGAAGAAGCAGCGCGGCAAGAAACAGCGCATCCTGAGTTGTGCCTGAAAAACTGTCCCAGAGATCACGCATCTACGCTTCTCCCATCCGAATTTGGTTCTCTGCCAGAGATCGAGGTCGAGATGCAGCCATCGACAATGTCGATAATCCGATCCATCCGTGCCAGAAAGGCTGGGTCATGACTGACCGCCACAAGGGTTTTTCCGCCCTGTTTGACCAAGGCAACCAGATCCTGAATCAGTCTGTCTGCTGCTTCGCGATGAAGGCTGGCAGTCGGCTCGTCCGCCAGTAGAATATCCGGGTCTGTGGCAATGGCGCGTGCGACCGCAACCCTCTGACGCTCGCCGCCAGAGAAACTGGTCACATCTCTTGGCGAGGATGAAATACCAAGGCGTGTTGATTGCCACTGAGATTTGACCCGGCATTGTCACCGAGAACTGACCCACCCGGTTGTTATGTTCTGCGTGTCATGCTGGCGTCAATGCTGGTGTTTCCTTCCGTTTCTTTTTCGC
>SKWJ01000460.1 GCA_007128995.1 Paracoccaceae bacterium | reverse complement strand
CGCCTGACAAGCTGTATGAAGAACCCAGCAACAGCTTCGTTGCGCAATTTATTGGCGAGAACAACACGCTTGACGGTGTGGTCAAGGAAATCCGGGATGAGACATGCATCGTCCAGCTTGACGGAGGCGCGCTGATCGCGGCGCGACCCATCAATGTCAGCAAAGTCGGAGAGCGTACCCGCGTCTCGATCCGCCCCGAGCGGGTTGAAGCAAACAAGGAACGCCTTGCCGAAGATGCGCATACCATAAAGGCTGAGGTGCTGGAGTTCATCTACATGGGCGACGTGTTCCGCACGCGGCTGAAAGTCGCCGGGAACGAGAACTTCGTCATGAAAACGCGCAACGCGCCAGATCAGGTTCGCCACACACGTGGAGATGTGATCGAGATTGGCTGGTTGCCGAAGGATTGTCGCGCGCTGGATTGCCCGAAATAGCAACTGCGCGGCCAATACCAAACGGTCCGAGGGACGGGACTGTATGGATCTGATGTTGCATGTTGCATCATCTTTCAACCACTTAGGAGGTTTATCAATGTCATCGAAAATCAAACTTATCGGTTTGAGCAGTGCGGTAAGCGTCATGGCGCTGAGTGCTGCGGCACAAGACCCAGTATCGCTGACGATCGTTTCCTGGGGTGGGGCCTATACCGCCAGCCAGGTCCGCGCGTATCATGAGCCCTTCATGGAAGCCAATCCGCATGTCACCATCATCAACGATGACGGCTCTGCCAATGCGCTGGCAGGTCTGCGCGCACAATCGCAGGCCGGAAATGTGACCTGGGATCTGGTCGACATGTTGCCATCGGATGCACAGCTTGCCTGTGACGAAGGTATCATCCTCGAGATTGACCATGATGCAGTTCTCGCGGCTGCACCGGATGGCACCCCGCCGACTGAAGACTTCCTGCCGGGCAGCCTTGGTGAGTGCTTCATTCCACAGATCGTGTATTCGACCGTTCTGACATTCCGTCCGGGTGCGTTCCCTGAGGATGCGCAGCCCAGCAGCATTGCTGATCTGTTCGATGTCGAGAACTTCCCCGGCCGCCGTGCATTGCAGGACCGCCCGGGTACCAACCTTGAATGGGCGCTTTATGCTGACGGCGTAGACCCGGAAGATATCTACGACGTTCTCTCCACTCCGGAAGGTGTGGACCGGGCGTTTGCGAAGTTGGACACCATCAAGGATCACATCATCTTCTGGACCGAAGGCGCGCAGGCTCCGCAACTTCTGGCCGATGGCGAGGTCGCCTTTGCGACCGGCTATAACGGCCGGATGTTCGACGCAATCGAGGTCGAAGGCATGGATGCCGAGATCATCTGGGATGGTCAGGTCGTCGAATGGGATGGCTGGGTCGTGCCAGCGGATGGTCCGAACCTGGATCTGGTGATGGAATACCTGTACTTCGCCACCGATACACAGCGTCTTGCAGATCAGGCCAAGTTCATCAGCTATGGTCCGGCGCGGGCATCATCGGCAGAACTGGTTGGACAGCATGCTGATCTGGGCATCGACATGGCACCTCACATGCCGACAAACCCGGACAACTACTTCGCCCCTATCGTACTGGATAATGACTTCTGGGCAGATTTCGGGGACGAGTTGCGCGAGCGCTTTGCCAACTGGATGCTGCAGTAAAGACCATTTCGTCAGGGCGCCATGATGCGCCCTGACGTCACCTTATCTGGAATCGCCGGCCGACTCTGAACCGGTGCAAGGAGAGCAGACTGATGGCAATTGCGGACGCATCAGCGCAACATGAAACGGCCACTGACAGCCGCGGGAGGTTGCTGACATCGGACGGGACCCCCTTGCGTCGGGCGCTCGAGCGCGCCAACCGCCGTCGGAAGCTAACCGCCTTTGCACTTGTCGCACCGCTGCTGGCCTTTATCGTGATTTTCTTCGCATTGCCGATTGTACAAATGATGTGGCGCTCGGTAGACAACCCGCAGATTGTGAATGCCCTGCCACGTACACTTGAAGCCCTGCAAGACTGGGATGGTCAGACTGTGCCGCCCGAGCCTGTCTTTGCGGCCCTCCACGCCGATATCATCGAAGATCTTGATCGCCCGAGACGTGAACAGCGCATCGGGCCTCTTGGCATCCGGTTGAACTATGAAATCAGCGCTGCACGCAGTGCCGTGTCGCGCACTGCGCGCAATGTTCCCGATTTCGAAGCCCCATTTCGCGATGCCTTCACGGATGCCCACCGACTTTGGGGGCAGCCGGAATTATGGCGCGTGATCAAGCGCGAAGGCCGCCCGCTGACATTGGCCTATTATGTGGCAGCGCTGGACCGCGAATTTGACGCTGAAGGGAATATCGTTCTGCGCGATGAGAACCGCCGGATCTATGTATCTCTTTTCGGGCGCACGCTCGTGCTGAGCGTGGTGATAACGGGCATGACTTTTATCCTCGGATTTCCCATCGCTTATTATCTGTCATCGTTGCCGATGCGTTACGCCAACTTGCTGATGATCGCGGTGTTGTTGCCGTTCTGGACCTCGCTTCTGGTGCGAACTTCAGCCTGGATTGTGCTGTTGCAGCAGCAAGGTGTCATCAACAACTCTTTGGTAGGCCTTGGGATCATATCGGATGATGGCAGGTTCAGTCTGATCTATAATCAAACGGGTACGATCATCGCGATGACACATATTCTGCTGCCATTTATGGTGTTGCCGCTCTATTCCGTGATGCGAACGATCCCGCCCAGTTACCTGCGCGCAGCGAAAAGCCTCGGCGCAACGCCTTGGACAGCGTTTCGCCGTGTATATTTCCCGCAAACCTTGCCTGGGATTGGCGCGGGCGGTGTGCTCGTATTCATCATTTCCATCGGTTATTATATTACACCTGCGCTGGTCGGGGGGCAGTCGGGGCGGATGATCTCGAACGAGATTGCGCGCCATATCCAGCAATCGTTGAACTGGGGGCTTGCGGCCGCGCTGGGGTCAATGCTTTTGGTCGGCGTGCTGGTACTTTACTGGCTTTATAACCGGCTGGTCGGCGCTGACAGCCTGAAGCTCGGGTAAGGGGAGAAACGCCATGTCCATGCCCGCTTATTACACCACCAAGGACAAGATCTGGCATTATGCCTTTCGCATTATCTGCTTTTCGATCTTCTTCTTCCTTCTGGCGCCGATCCTGATCATGATCCCGCTCAGTTTCAACGCGCAGCCCTTCTTTACGTTTACCCGTGAAATGCTGACGCTGAACCCTGAAGGCTATTCCTTGCGCTGGTATCGTGACTTTCTGGGATCTGAAAGCTGGATGCGATCAATCCGCAATTCCTTTTCTATCGGGATCGCGGCGACGATTGTTTCAACGACACTGGGCACACTTGCCGCGCTCGGGCTGTCACGGTCTGAGATGCCGTTCAAGGGGCTTATCATGGGTATCCTGATCTCGCCCATGATCGTGCCGCTGATCATTTCGGCGGCGGGTATGTTTTTCTTCTTTTCGAGCATTAATATCGCGCAGACATATCTGGGCGTCGTTCTTGCCCATGCTGCACTTGGTACGCCGTTTGTCGTGATTACCGTGACGGCAACCCTTGTCGGGTTTGACCAGTCTCTGACGCGCGCAGCGGCTAATCTGGGCGCATCGCCCACACGCACATTTTTCAAGATCACAATGCCCCTGATCCTGCCGGGGGTTGTATCGGGTGCGCTGTTTGCCTTCATCACCTCGTTTGACGAAATCGTGGTGGTTCTGTTCGTCGCAGGTGTCGAGCAGCGGACAATTCCGCGTGAAATGTGGTCGGGGATCCGCGAAGATATCAGCCCGACGATCCTTGCAGTGGCAACGATCCTCGTATTGATCTCGATCGCATTGCTGACAGTTGTGGAATTGTTGCGCCGCAGGGGCGAACGCCTGCGCGGTTTGACGCCACAATAGGGGCAAGAAGGGTCACTCACCTCCCACCTGCGCGTCCATTCGCGTGGTCACCGAACAGGTTGCAGTAATGCGAGAGCGCAGCGACGGACCCCGGGGCGGCCCGGCGATGCGCGGCGGGCTGACGTCCTTGGTACCGCGCTATGTCGGTTTGCTGCCTCAACCTGTTTGGGCAGCGCCCTAGGCCTGAATCAGTGCGTCAGGAATCTATGGTGGCTTCAAAATGACAAAAGCTGCGCGAGACTTTGCGCAGCTTTTTTTGAGCCTGTCGCCGCGCATGTGATTCAGGATTCCCAATCTGAGGATTTAGTGATTCCGTGATCCAGCCAGATATTGGGGGGCAGATTGGGGAAGCCACATCCTATCGAGTTGAGGAGCCGCGTTGTCGCGTTCGTTGAAGAAGGTCATGGGCATCGTGAGGCGGCGCGGCACTTTCGGGTGT
>SKWJ01000130.1 GCA_007128995.1 Paracoccaceae bacterium | reverse complement strand
ACGATATCCGTGAACGTGATATCCAGTTCGTTTCCGCCAGATTGCAGGCCCTGGGCGAGGTCACCAAGGCCCCCCAGCCAGAAATCCCCGGCGGGACAGATCTTGCCACTGCCCGGATTTCCACGCGCCGGGTCTATGTCGATGCAGCGCGCGGCTGGCATGACACCCCGGTCTATGCCCGCGAAGCCCTGCCTGTCGATGCCGAGATCCCCGGTCCGGCTATTTTCAACGAGATGAGTACAACCACCCTGATCCTTCCCGGCCAGTCCGCCACACGCGACCGCTGGGGCAACCTGATCGTGAGGACTGGCGCATGACCAATGACCATATCGCAGATCCCATCCAGATGGAGGTCTTCTCCAATCGTTTGCTTGCCATCGCCGAGGATATGGGCTCGATCCTGATCCGCTCGTCCTTTTCGTCGAATATCAAGGAACGACGCGACTGTTCAACTGCCTTGTTCGATGCGCGGGGGCGTCTTATCACCCAGGCAGACCACATTCCCATTCACTTGGGCGCCATGATTGGGGCGGTCGAGGCCATTCTGGCGCGCTACCGTCCCGAAGATATCCGGCCTGGCGACGCCTTCATCGCCAATGATCCCTATCTCGCCGGGGGCAGCCACCTGCCCGACATCTCGATCATCACGCCCGTGCATCAGGATGGCGAAATCCGGTTTTTCTGCGGGAATATCGCCCATCACGCCGATGTCGGGGGCAAGACGCCCGGGTCCACCTCGGGGACATCGCGGTCGATCTTCGAGGAAGGAATCCGGCTACCGATTATTCGCATTGCACGCGAGGGACAGATTGACGAAGACCTTTTGGACCTGATCGCCTGGAATACCCGCGACCCAGAGGAACGCTTGCTGGATCTGCGCACGCAGATCGGGACCAATCAGCGCGGTGGCGCAATGCTTCTGGCGCTGATTGAACGCATGGGATGGCCATCGGTCGCGCAATCGATCGAAGATATCCTGACCTATACGGGGCGGCGGCTGCGCAATCGGATCGCGGCGCTTCCTGATGGACGATACCGCTTTGAGCGGGCAATGGATGATGATGGTTTCCCCGGAGAAATCGTGCCCATCGTCTGTACCGCAATCATTGAAGGCGAGACCTTGTCGCTTGATTTCGATGGATCGGGTCCGCAGGCGCGCGGGGCGATCAATCTGCCTGACAGCGCCCTTAAGGCTTCGGTCTATTACTGTGTGAAAGCGGTCCTTGATCCGGGCCTCATGCCCAATCAGGGCAGCATCGATCCGATCCGGATCTCTGCACCGCAAGGCAGTATCGTGAACCCGCGTCCGCCTGCCGCAGTTGCAGGCCGCGCAGTGACGTCAAACCGCTTGTGTGGGGCAGTCTTTGGCGCATTGTATCAGGCATTGCCCCCCGAAAGCCGCATGGCCTCTTGCAATGATTCAACTTCGGCAGTTTCGGTATCGGGCTGGCATCCGCAGCGCGAGGCGACGTATGTCTATCCCGAAAGCATGGGCGGCGGTGCGGGGGCTTTTTCGGACAGGGATGGTATGGATGCCGTGCATGTCCATACGGTCAATTCTACCAATTTGCCGGCCGAGGCGCTGGAACTGGAATACCCTTTGCTTCTGGACGAATATTGCCTTGTTCCGGATTCAGGCGGGGCCGGGCGGTTTCGTGGTGGGCTAGGGATGGCGCGTCAGTTGCGGATCCGGGCCGATGACACGATCTTTTCGGCGCGATCTGATGCGCATGTGGTTTCCGCACCGGGCATTGATGGGGGCAAGCCATCGGGGGTGACGCGCATCATTCGCAACCCCGGTACTGCGAACGAGGAAGTGCTTCATTCAAAAGCCTCGGGCTTGGTGCTGCGCGCGGGTGAAGTGATCCGTGTCGAAACGCTGGGAGGCGGTGGCCATGGGGCGCCGAATAAGCGTTCACTGGCCGCTCTCGCGCGGGATCTTCGCGAAGGCAAGATCAGCCTGGGCGCCGCGCGCCGGGATTATGGGGTGGATCGGGTTGCCGAGGCCCTAGCCATGCGCGACCCGCTTGCGGGCTGATCGCTGCGCTGCGGATCGGTGTTGCACGCATGAAAGTGGCATCTGTCGCCAGCCGGAAGGTTGGGGCCCTTGCCGATTTGCGGTATGCCCAAAGAAAGCGCAAAATTTGGCGCGCCCTCTCGTTTACCATCCGCTCGAGGGGCCGCGCTGCGCTTGATCCGCGCATGGACTCGCCTACTTCTCCGGAAAGCTGGCTCAAATTTGCGGCGCGTTCTCCTGCATGCCAATATGGGCAAGTAAGACGATGTAGGAGACGGGACACGGCCCTGACCGTTCGCGTTCCGGTTAAAATGGAAAGGTGGGGTCATGAAGCGGCGAGCGTTCCTTGGGCAAACGGCTTTGGGGGCAATCGGCATGGTTGCCGGGGCTTTCCCGCGTGGCGCTGTTGGCGATAGTGACAGAGCGCCTGAGACACTGGTTGCGCGGGCGCGTGCCTTGGCCGAGCAGCCCTATCAATCCGAGATGCCGAGGCTGCCACCGCCATTCGACGCCCTGACATATGACAGCTACCGCGCCATCCGTCCGCGTTCCGGCGGGGCGGCAGAGCTTGATATCGGGGGGGGCTTCCGGGCAGATCTGCTTCCACCGGGCTGGCTTTTTCCGACGCCGGTCCGGGTGTCCCTGCCGGGCTGGCCTGATCGGGTTGACCTTGATCCAGACAATTTCGAGTTTGCCCCCCGGTATTTCCCCGATGGTGCGCCGGAAGGGCCTTTTCCGGGACTGGGATATTCGGGTCTGCGCATCCGCTACCCGCTCAATTCCCCGGATCGTCTGGACGATCTGATCGTCTTGCAAGGTGCAAGCTACTTTCGCGCACTTGCCCGCGACGTGGCCTATGGCCTGTCTGCGCGCGGGCTTGCGATCGGAACAGGCGGGCCAGAGCCCGAAGAGTTTCCGGTGACGCGCGAGATCGAGGTCTTTGGCACAGATGACGGCCAGTTGCATCTTGGCTGCCTGATCGACAGTCCGCGCGCAGCAGCGGCTCTCTTCATTTCCCTGCGACCGGGTAGCGCCGATGCGCCTTCTACTGTCATGCGTTGCAAACTGCATCTTTTCGTGCGCGAACCTGTGTCGGAAGCAGGGATTGCGCCCCTGACTTCGATGTTCCAGCATAATGACCTTGGTCCTGCGCGGATCGACGATTTTCGCCCCGCCGTGCATGACAGCGCCGTCCTGGTCATGGCGAACGGCGCGGGCGAACGGCTCTGGCGACCTTTGACAAATCCGGCACAGCTACAGATGTCGGCGTTTCAGGACAGCGGCCCCAGATGGTTCGGTTTGCTGCAGACACCAGACAGGTTTGATGCCTTCCGCGACGCGGAAGGGGCTTATCATCGTCGGCCGTCGGCCTTTGTGAAGCCTGTGGGTGATTGGGGAAACGGCGCTGTCAGCCTGCTGGAGATCCCCACGCCAAACGAATATGCCGACAATATTGTTGTGTTCTGGCGTCCGGACACTCCGCTACAGCCGGGCCGCGAATACCAGTTCGCCTATGACCTGTCATGGACACAACCGGGAATGATGTCCATGCCTGACGCGGATTTGCTGCCGCTTGTTCCGGTGCGAAGTGCGTCGGGAATAGACCCGATGAATACAGACAGTCGTTTGTTTGTGATCGATTACGCTGCCGCGCATGGTGGCCATATACCAGACCTGACGGGTCTGGGCTTGCAGGTGTCCGGCGAGGACGGCGTGGAGATCACTGGGGAAGCGCTTTACAAGATAGAGGATGCAGAGCAGGGAAAGCTGCGCGCGAGCTTCGTTCTCAGCCCGTCGCAAACAGTTGATCAGGCAGAATTGCGTGTCCAGTTGCGCAGCGCCGCAGGTGATGTTGCACCCGTCTGGCTGTTTCGCTGGACGCGATCAGCGAGCGGTGGGCCGTAAGGCACGTGTGTGTCGGTTTTGTGTTTTGCGGGTAATGTCGAAGAGCGCAGCACTGTGCTCTGCACTCCTTTACCAACCCCGATCTGTGCCAGTTGTTCGTTTGTGTGCAGCATGATATTCGAAAGCCAAAGGGAATGGCTGGAAGCAGGGTTTGCAGAACTCGATGGACAGGATAGGCTTGAATGCTGATTTGGATGGATCCCCGGCGCAGTCCTCAACCCCAGTTCGTGGCAAATTCAGTGTTGAAGCAGGCAGCGCAGGCGCTTGACCGAGTAACAGGATGCACGTTATGAGTATCATGTATCGCCCATCGCGCATTGGCAGGTTGCAAAGAATTGCGTTTGGTCGTCTCTACAGGCCAAGGCGTGCACAGCTCTTGATGAAGTTATCCGCCATACAGGGGGACCGCCATGAGCACCGCCTCTGATT
>SKWJ01000181.1 GCA_007128995.1 Paracoccaceae bacterium | reverse complement strand
GTGCCGCCAATTTCAACAGGGCGCGGCTCGAATACCGCCCCGGACACGGCAATCCGAACCGGAGCGAAATCGCGCAGGCGCACCGATATGCGCGGGGCTTGAGTGTAGAAATCCCCATCCAGCAGCGCGCGCGAGACAGCATCCTCGATCTGCTCGACCGAGCGCCCCTGCGCCTGAATGGGGTTCAGGAAAGGCAGGCGCAGCATTCCATCACGCGAAATGACATAGGCATCCGTGAAGGTCTCGTCATCGGCCACGCGAATATCCAGCAGGTCACCCCGAGACAGTCGTTCCGAAATCAATGCACCCGGCACTGCCGAGACACCCTTGCCCATGCCTTGATCACCTCGTGCCGGAAGGCAGCGCTGCGCGTTCAGCTTGGCCGAACGTTTCCAGCTTGGGTCTTCCGCCGGTTTCTGCGGATCGCGATATTCGGCCTGAAAGGCCAGCCCTTCGCGCGCAAGCTCCGGGTTATCGGGCGTCGGTCGAGGCCCGCACCCCGCCAGCGACACGCCAAGCGCAACAGAGAAACAAACTGCGATCCGGCTCATGCGCCTGAGATATCCCATTTCCAGAAAACAAGGGAGCAAGCCCTGATCATAATTCTTCTGGTCTAGTCGCGACTTGGGGCGCTGTCTATACCAACACATCGTCGTTCAGCCAAATGCATGCGGAAACGCGCCCCGCGCAGGCGGGAATGGCGTATCTGGACATTGCAAACCGAGGGCATCGCGTCGTTTCACATTCGCAGTTGGCTGCCATCCGAAGAACCGCGCATGCCACATTTCTTTCGCGTTATGCCCGACTGTCCGACCCGGCCTTGGCCCTTGCGGGGTGGGCCACTCGCATAGCCATATGGATAGCCGCGCCATCCGCCAGTGCACCCGGTCTGCGCCGACGCGCAAGCGAAAGGTCATGCTGCGACTGCTATACCCTGGATAGAATTTACGCCGGAGCTTGTTATGCTGACCCGACTCATCCGATCCAGTGGCCCCTTCGCAGGCAATCTGCTGGCCTATGGCGCGTCCGAAGCCGCTGCGAAAGTTTCACGCTTGCTGGTGGTGATTGCGGTCGCGCGCAGTATGGATGCCACTGCCATTGGTCTGGCGGCAGCCGCGCTGGCGGCGGCGGATATTCTGAAATCCCTGACCCAGAATGGCGTCGGACAACGAATCATAGCTGCCCCTGACGCCGAGTTGGAGGCGACCTGTAACACGGCCCACCGCATCTTCTGGGGCTGGTCTCTGGCGTTGTTTTCGGTGCAATTACTGGTTGGTGTGGGGGCGGCTCTGATCTGGGGCGACTGGCTTTTCTTCGCGCTTCTGGCCATTCTTGCGCTGGAATATCTGTTCATGCCCGGCGGGCTGGTGCAGGCCGCGCTGGCGATGCGCGCGGGCAAGATGCGCCAGACGGCCGCGATCGCAGGCGGACAGGTGGTCGGGGCCAACCTGTTCACGGTCATTCTGGTGCTTGTCTTGCCGGGGCCGCTTGCGTTGGTGATCCCACGGTTGCTGGCAGCACCGATCTGGCTTTTGGCCATGCGCCGACTGCACCCCTGGAGGAGCGATCCCATCGCTGGGGGGGTTGCGCTGCGCCACTTCACCGGCTTTGGCCTTGCTGTTTTGGGGGTGGAACTGGTCAAGGCGCTGCGACTTCAGGCGGACAAGCTGGTCATCGGGGCCATTGCAGGTGCCGAAGTTCTGGGCGTTTATTTTCTTGCCTTCAATGCCGGTCTGGGACTGGCGAATTCCTTCTCTGTCGCGTTTTCAATTGTGCTGTTTCCGCATCTTGCTCGTGCCACTGATCGCGCAGCGGCGTTGAAACAGGCTGTGACGCTGGCGATCGGCATCATCGCCCCGGTGGTTGTGCTCCAAGCCCTGCTGGCGCCTTGGTATGTGCCGCTGCTGCTGGGCCCGGACTGGGCGCATATCAGCCCTGTCGTCTCGATCCTGTGTCTGGTGGCCATCCCGACTGTGCTTTGGTCGGCAACGGCACAATGGCTGCGCACACAAGATCGCGCAGGGGCAGAGTTCAATCGCACCCTCGTCATGACGACGGCCCTGATCACAACCACCGCCCTGCTGGCCCCGCATGGAATAGAGGTGATCGCCTGGGGCTATCTGATTGTCGCCGGGCTGACGCAAACCGCCTTTGCCGCGCCAGCGCTGATCGCCGCCTTCCGCCCGAACTTGTTGAAAGCCTGACCTATGTCCAGACTGCCTATGTTTTCGATCATCATTCCCTGTTTCAATGCGGCAACCACACTGCCGGAAACGCTGGCCAGCCTGCAGGCGCAGACACTGACGGATTGGGAAGCGCTGCTGATTGACGACGGTTCCAGCGATGCTACCCGCGAGATCATCGCGCAAGCCGCGTTGGCTGATCCGCGCCTGCACCTGCTGAGAAACCCACGCAAAGGCCCCAGTGCCGCGCGCAACCATGGTGTGACACAGGCACGGGGCGAGATTATTGCCTTTTGCGATGCCGATGATCTGTGGGCCCCACAGAAACTGGCTTGCATGGCAGCCCTGTTCGGACGGCCAGACGCCGATGCAGCCTTTGCCCGTATCGGGTTTTTCCGCGACAGGCTTGAGGATGCGCAGGCTTTCTCGACTGTGCCACAAGGGGCGCTAAGCGTGGCGACCTTGCTGGGCGAAAACCCGGTCTGCACAATGTCGAATCTTTGCATCCGCAAGACGTCTTTCGCGGCTTCTGGCGGGTTTGATGAAACGCTTGTGCATAACGAGGATCTGGAATGGCTGATCCGCCTTGCCGGTGCGGGTGCGCAGATTGTCGGTCATGACGAAACCCTTGTGTGGTATCGCAACAATGCCTTTGGGTTATCTGCCGATTTTGGGGCTATGCGCGCAGGGCGCGCAGCGGCCATCGCGACGGCGCAGCGGTACGGGTTTTCATCAGATCGGCGTGCCGAGGCGATCTATCTGCGCTATCTCGCGCGCCGCGCCCTGCGCCTCGATGTTGGCCGGATGACGGCTTTGCGCTTTGTTCTGGAAGGGCTGCGCAGCAGCCCTCAGGGTTTCTTCTCTGACTTTCGCCGTGGCGCATTGACGGCCATGGGCGCAGTTGTTGCGCCATTGCTGGGCAAGCGGTCCCGTCGCAGCCTTTTTGGGCGCTGACTGAGGCAACATAGCCCTGCGGCGTTGAACCCAATGACTGCCGGACCCATCAGGCCCCGTGAGAAATTTGCGGGGTTTTCGACCATTTGCATCTTGGAAGGGCGGTATATCCTTAGGGATAGACGGATGAGACTGACGCGCGCGCCGCGTATCCTGCTGTCCGGATGACGAGGTCGGGCTTTGGGCGTATCGCTGTCGCAAGCACTTGAAAAGGATACATCCATGCCCATCGCATCGATCATTGTTCCCGCCTATAATGCTGCGAAAACGCTGTCCGAAACGCTGAAATCGCTCAGCGCACAGACATTTCGCGACCTCGAGATCATTGTGGTAGATGATGGTTCAAGCGACGCGACAGCTGAAATAGCCTGTTCACACGGCGATCCGCGTCTACGGCTGGTGCGCCAGATCAATCGCGGTCTGGCAGGCGCGCGCAACACGGGCATCGCCCATGCGCGCGGCATGTTCATCGGCTTTTGCGATGCAGATGATCTGTGGATGCCCGACAAGCTGGTCGCACATGTCGCGCATCTGGAAACCAACCCACTTGTGGGTCTGTCCTATTCGGGGTCTGCGCTGATCGACGACGCGTCGCGCCCGTTGGGGCTGTCGCAACGCCCGCGTCTGCGCAACATCACGCCACAGCATGTCTTCAAACGCAACCCGGTCGGCAATGGCTCGGCCCCGGTCATGCGGCGCGCGGCGCTGGATGCGATCGCATGGCGGCCCACGCAGGAGCAGGCGCGCGATTGGTGGTTTGACGAAAGTTTTCGCCAGTCAGAAGATATCGAATGCTGGTTGCGCCTTGCCCTGAGCACCGATTGGCAAATCGAGGGCGTGCGCGGGGCGCTGACACTCTACCGGATCAATGACACGGGATTGTCGGCGAATACCGACGCACAATTCGCCAGCTGGGAACGGATTGTCAGCAAGCTCACTCCGCTCAATCCTGCCTTCTTTGCCAAGCATGCGCCCGCCGCGCGGGCCTACCAACTCCGCTATCTTAGCCGCCGCGCCATCAGCGCGCGCGATGGCGCGGCGGCATGGCGGCTTGCATGTGAATCCGCGTGTTGTTCGCTGCGCCCTGTGGTCGAAGAGCCCGTCAAGACCCTTGTGACCCTCTGTGCTGCCGCCGTGCTGACCGCGCTTGGCCCGAAAATGTTGAACCGCGCACAAAGCGCGCTGGTCCGCAAAGCCTGAAAGGAAGTTTCATGTCCCCCAAGACC
>SKWJ01000276.1 GCA_007128995.1 Paracoccaceae bacterium | reverse complement strand
GGCCTTTGAGCGCGAAGATGGCGCAGCACCAGGACGCTTTGCGATTGCCCACGGCAAGGCGTATGGCGCGGTGATGCTGGGTATGGCCGGGCGCGCCCAGATGGCACGGGCCGAGGCGCAGGCCTATTTCATGGCTGCGGTGAACGGTGTCTATGGCGGGCAGGTCGTACCAGTGCCGGGAGGCGTGCTGTTGCGCAAAGGTGGTGTTGTGATCGGCGCTGTCGGCGTGACAGGCGACACGTCGGATAATGATGCTGAGGCCGCGCTTGAAGGGGCGGCAGCGGCGGGATTGGAGGGAGAGGCATGAAGGACAAGTTCGGTGCAGTAGATATAGTAGCAGTTATCGAGCCCTGCGATCTTTTCTAACTACCTGTTCTTTCCTAAGACCGCTGCACACCTACTGAACTACTCTGTTCGATGTCGATAGCGAGTTTCGGCTATTTTCAAAAGCGCAATCAACTTATCGACATCGTCACATCGCTTGAGTTGAATGACGATCTCGCCCGATGGCCGATCAGAGGAAAGCTCGAACTGTTCCGCTATTTCCGTATGGAATAGAAGCGCGAAGTCGATACAAGGTCGACGAAACCACCACGTCAGGTGATCTTGCGCGCCACCACATGCAAATTGCGCCCCGTTCTCCAATGTTCCGGTTATTGGGCCACTTGGTTCGTATAGGAAATGTACTGCCTTTTGTCGTCCGTGTTGGTAGGGACGCCAGAAAAGCAGTGTTTCATTCGAAAGGCGCGTCAGAAGATGAAAGAAAGCCAAGCGAGCGTCGTGAGCGCAGATCTTTTCTGATATGGTTAACACGATACTTGCTTCGACGCTCATTTCCCTCACTGATCCAAGAAGCTGCGCAGCTTGCGCGAGCGGGACGGGTGTTTCAGCTTCCGCAGCGCCTTCGCCTCGATCTGCCGGATACGTTCGCGCGTCACGCTGAATTGCTGGCCAACTTCTTCCAGCGTGTGGTCGGTATTCATGCCGATCCCGAAGCGCATGCGCAGAACGCGCTCTTCACGCGGCGTCAGAGAGGACAGGACACGCGTCGTGGTTTCGCGCAGATTGTCCTGAATCGCCGAATCAAGCGGCAGCAGCGCATTCTTGTCCTCGATGAAATCACCAAGCTGGCTGTCTTCCTCGTCGCCGATGGGTGTTTCCAGCGAAATCGGCTCCTTGGCGATTTTCATCACCTTGCGCACCTTATCGAGCGGCATCTGCAGCTTTTCTGCAAGTTCTTCCGAGGTCGGCTCGCGCCCGATCTCGTGCAGCATCTGCCGGCCTGTGCGGACCAACTTGTTGATCGTCTCGATCATATGCACCGGGATGCGGATTGTGCGCGCCTGATCGGCAATGGAGCGGGTGATCGCCTGACGGATCCACCATGTCGCATAGGTGCTGAATTTGTAGCCACGGCGATATTCGAACTTATCCACCGCCTTCATCAGGCCGATATTGCCTTCCTGAATAAGATCAAGAAATTGCAGGCCACGATTGGTGTATTTCTTGGCGATAGAGATGACCAGCCTGAGGTTCGCCTCGATCATTTCCTTTTTTGCCTGACGGGCTTCCTTCTCGCCCTTCTGGACCTGGCCGACGAAGCGGCGGAATTCTTCAATATCGACGCCGATATACTGGCCGACCTGGGCCATGTCGTTGCGCAGGTCTTCAACCTTGGCGCGCGAACGTTCCATCAGGGCCTGCCAGCCACGCCCCGGTTTTTCGGCCATGCGGTCGCACCAGGTCGGGTCCAGTTCCGAGCCGCGATATTCGTCAATGAATTCACGGCGGTTGATCCGGGCCTGATCCGCGAGTTTGACCATGGCACTGTCAATCGACATGATCCGCTTGTTGATGCCGTAAAGCTGATCAACCAATGCCTCGATCCGGTTGTTGTGCAGGTGCAGAGAGTTCACCAGTTCAACAATCTCGGCCCGCAGTTTCTGGTACTGCGCTTCCTGATCCTTGGAGAAGCGACCATCTTCGACCAGCGTTGCATTCATCCGCGCATCCTGCATCTCTGAGAGCAGGTCGAAATCATGCGCAATGCGATCGAGCGTATCCAGAACGCGCGGCTTCAGTGCGGCTTCCATAGCTGCGAGCGAAAGATTGGACTGATCATCGTCATCTTCGTCATCGTCGGCTTTGTGGATCGGGTTGCCATCGGCGTCGAGTTCCGGTTCCGCATTGCGTTCTGGCTGCGCCGATGCGCCGCTTGATGACAGCCCTTCGGTGACGGGAACACCATCGTCTTCCTCGTCCATGGTGTTGCCGAAGGTCGCTTCCAGATCGATCACATCGCGCAAGAGAACATCTTCGTTCAGCAATTCGTCGCGCCAGATCGTGATCGCCTGAAACGTCAGCGGACTTTCACATAATCCCAGGATCATGGTGTTGCGACCGGCCTCGATGCGCTTGGCAATGGCGATTTCGCCTTCGCGCGACAGCAATTCGACCGACCCCATTTCACGCAGATACATGCGCACGGGATCATCCGTGCGATCGAGCTTCTCTTCCCCCGTTCCGGACGAAAGTGTGACTTCACGCGATCCGCTGGTTTCGACCAGTTCACCACCCTTGGCGTCTGCGTCATCCGTCTCATCGTCATCTTCGATGATATTGATACCCATTTCAGACAGCATCGACATCACGTCTTCGATCTGCTCGGACGAGACCTGATCAGGGGGAAGGGCCTGATTCAACTGATCATAGGTGATAAATCCGCGCTCTTTCGCCTGCGAGATCATCTTTTTGATCGACGCCTGACTGAAAGTTTGTCCGGCTTCGGTTTCCTGATCTTCATTGCGGGTTTCGTCGGTATCTTTAGCGGCCATGAAAGCTCCCGAAGCTGCTGCGCACAGGACAAATACGAATCAACAGCCGATTCGCACGAATCAATCTCCTGATGGGACCTATCTAGGCAGGGTGACGCCGTTTTTCCAGTTCTCCTTGGCATTTTTGCACAGCATGCCGTGCGTTGGTGTTACGATTCAGTCACTTTTTGCGTTTGATCCAGACTTGCGATTCGATAAGGCGCTGTAATTCGTTCGACAGGGCTGCGCGATCCTCGCCAAGATCGGCGGAATCCGACAGGCGAGAGCGTTCGGCGCGGTTGCGGTTTTCGGCAGCCTGTCGCAGTCGCCATGTGACGCCCTCATCGGCAAGGCCTGTCATGTCCTCGGTCGCATCGCGCAGTTCCATGGCAACCCCGCGCCGGGTAAAGAGTTTCGCAAACTCTTCTGCAAGGCACTGCCGCGCAAGAGCCTCGTCATCCGAATGCGTGACAGGCGGGGCGATGCGTACATGGGTCAGATTCAGAATGCGGTCTGCCTCGCGGCGACACGCATCGGGCAGATCGTCGGGGCGGGTGTTGGGTAGGGGCATTTCGACCAGCGCGCGGCGCAACATCTCGTGGCTTTGGACGCGCATCTCGGCACGTTCCAATTCTGACAAGAACTCGCTCAGCAAGCGTGGATGGGTCAGAATGATCCCGAGGATTATTTCCTCGCGCATCGCTTCGGCGATCTCCGCGCTGTCACCCGCAGCCAGCAATGTCGCGCGGGTGACAGGCAAGGCTGAAGCTGGTGGCGCCGCTGAAAACCCGCCCTTGCGCGGATTTCGCTTACCCTGAAAATAAGGCACCTGTCGCGCAGGGCGCAGAAACTCTGCCCGCAATCGGCGAAGTTCCTCTGCGTAATGTGTCCGCAGGTTGGTATCGGTGATTTTTGCCAGGGTCTGCTTCACGCGCTTGTCCAGCGCGGCGCGGCGCTCTGGGCTGTCAAAAACCTGCGCCTCTGTCTCGCGCTGCCATAGCAACTGAACCAAGGGAACCGCATTCTCGATCAGCTTGCGCATTGCGGCGCTGCCGCCAGAGCGCAACACATCGTCGGGGTCCATTTTTTCCGGCAAAAGACAGAAGCGCAATGAACGCTCGGGACTCAACAAAGGCAATGCCAGATCGATCAGCCGGTAGCCCGCGCGCAGGCCTGCACTGTCACCGTCGAGTGCGATGACAGGCTCGCCAGACAGGCGCCAGATCATCTGTAACTGTTCTTCGGTAATTGCAGTGCCCAGTGGCGCGACGGCTGCTTCAAATCCGGCACTGACCAGCGCGATGACGTCCATATAGCCTTCGGCCACGATCAGCGGGCGTGCCTTGCCCGCGGCCGCGCGCGCAGGCCCCGCGTTGTAAAGCGACCTCCCTTTGTCAAACAGGGCCGTTTCCGGCGAATTCAGGTATTTCGCGCGCGCATTCGGGTCCATTGCACGCCCGCCAAAGGCAATGCAGCGTCCGCGCATGTCACGAATTGGAAATATGATGCGCCCGCGAAACCGGTCAAAAGGCGCGCTGCCATCCTCGGGGGC
>SKWJ01000307.1 GCA_007128995.1 Paracoccaceae bacterium | reverse complement strand
GAGACGCTGGAGAAGGAGCTGGACGGCAGCCAGATCAGTTTGCGCGCAATGCCCAACCAGATTGATGCGCTCTGGCATGATCGGCCAGACCCGCCGTTTGGACAGGTGCGCCCCTATCCCGAAGCGCTGGCAGGCACATCCTCGGGTGCGAAGCGCGCGGATGTGGCAAAGATCTTGCAAACGCATCGACAGTCCGCTGTCGTCCTGACCCAGCCGGACAGCATTTGCTGGCTTCTCAATATCCGTGGAAGCGATCTGCCCCGTGTCCCGGTACTGCACGGCTTTGCAATCGTGCACGACGATGGCCGTGTCGACCTGTTCGCAAGTCCCGCAAAAACGGCGCAGCTCTCTTGGGATGACGGAGTGCAGACCCGTCCACCCGAAGCTTTCGAACCGGCTTTGCGCACGTTGAAAGGTCCTGTACGCTTGGACAAGGCCAGTGTTCCCTTGCATATCGTCCATGTCCTGCGCGAAGCCGGGGTTCCTGTCGCGTTCATGTCAGATCCCTGTGTCCTGCCCAAGGCACGCAAAACCGAAGCAGAACTGGCTGGCGCACGCGCCGCCCATCTGCGCGATGGGGCGGCCATGGTCGAGTTTCTCACCTGGCTGGAGGGTCAGGCAGTCAGACTTGTCTCGGAACCCGAGCACATCGTCACCGAAATTGATATAGTACGCAAACTGGAAGCCTGCCGCGCAGCAACCGGCGCGCTGGAAGATATCAGTTTCGATACGATTGCGGGTTCCGGTTCCAACGGGGCCATCGTGCATTACAGGGTGTCAGAGCGGTCCAACCGCCGCTTGCTGCCAGGGGATCTGATGCTGGTCGATTCGGGTGGCCAGTATCTGGATGGCACGACCGATATCACCCGCACCATCGCGATTGGCCCTGTCGGCACGCGCGAGGCCGAGTGTTTCACGCGCGTTCTGCAAGGCATGATCGCGCTGTCGCGGGCGCGCTTTCCCAAAGGCGTGACCGGGGGGCATCTGGACGCGCTGGCGCGGTATCCGCTCTGGCTTGCAGGCCTCGACTATGATCATGGAACGGGCCACGGTGTCGGCGCTTTCCTGTCAGTGCATGAAGGGCCGCAACGGCTGTCGCGTGTCAGCAATGTCCCGCTGGAACAAGGGATGATTCTATCAAACGAGCCCGGATACTACTGCGAAGGGGCGTTCGGCATCCGGATCGAGAACCTGATCGCCGTACGGGCAGGGGAACCGCCCGAGGGCGGAGACGCGCGAAAGTGGCTGGAATTCGAGACATTGACCCTCGCGCCGATTGACCGCAGGCTGATATTGCCCAGCCAATTGCGCCCAGAGGAGTTGGCGTGGCTGGACGCCTATCACGCACGTGTTGCCAGATTGCTGTCTCCGCTTGTTTCGGATGAGGCGACGCGATGGCTTGAGGCAGCGTGCGCGCCGCTGTGACCCGCATAGCCTGCGCGCATTTGTGCACTTTGCCTTTTCGAAAGAAGCCTGCAATAGTGCCGCAAAACCAAGAATGGAAGGACAGTCATACGATGAGTATCAGGATTTATCCCGCGCAGGGGAAATGGGTTGTCCGCGCCAATGGCTCTGTGATCGGGGAAAGCACGCGTGCGCTGGAACTTTTGCAACGCGATTACGCGTTCGTCATCTATTTCCCGCGAGAGGATGTCGCCGCTGCGGTTCTTGAACCCTCGGATCGGCCCCTGATCTGTGATGACCGGGGCGAAGGTGTGCATTACCATGTGTCAAGCCCGGAAGGCATGATCATGAATGCAGCCTTCAGCCTGACATCGCCAACTGAGGCGGCGGCGCAATTGAAAGATTACCTCGCCTTTGATGCTGGCAAGGTGACGGTGGAACGCGTCTGACATGTCGGGCTTCGCGGCCTTGGACATGTTGTTGGGGCCGCGCTTTTCCACCGGCGCCTCTGATCTTGCCTTGCATGGGCAGTCGGAGTCGCATTTTCCCTCCATGCCGCCCGATGGGGTGGCGTATCCGCGGTCCGCACAGGAGCTTGCGCAGATCATGCGCATCTGTTGCGAACATGCGATCCCCGTGACAGGCTGGGGCGCGGGGACGTCACTTGAAGGGCATGCACTGGCCCTGAAGGGTGGGATCGTGATCGATTTCGCACAGATGAACCGCGTTCTGAAGGTCTCCTCAGAGGATATGCTGGCCATCGTTCAACCCGGCGTCACGCGCGCCGCCCTGAACGAGGAACTGCGGGCATCCGGGCTGTTCTTTCCTGTCGATCCGGGGGCAAATGCGTCGCTGGGCGGAATGGCGGCAACGCGGGCGTCGGGCACAACCGCAGTGCGGTATGGCACGATGCGGTCCAATGTTCTTGCGCTGGAAGTTGTCCTTGCCGATGGCAGGATCATCAGAACAGGATCAGAAGCGCCCAAATCCTCGACCGGATATGATCTGACGGCGTTGTTTGTGGGCTCTGAAGGAACACTGGGACTGATCACCGAACTGACGCTGCGCCTGCAGGGGCAGCCAGAGGCAGTATCGGCCGCCCTTTGCGCTTTCGAAACAGTTCGCGCGGCGGTCGATACTGTCATCGCGACCATTCAGCATGGCATTCCGATGGCGAGGATCGAATTTGTCGATGCCGCAAATGTCCGGGCCTTCAATGCCTATGGTGGCACGTCAATGCCCGAAACCGCGCATCTGATGGTCGAGTTTCACGGCAGTCCGACCGGGGTCAGAGAGCAGGCGCAGGCCTTCGGCGAGATTGTCGCGGAATTTGGGGGCGGCGCGTTTCATTGGGCAGACCGGCCCGAAGACCGGACCCGGCTCTGGGCATTGCGGCACAACGGCTATTACGCGGCGCGCGCGCTGTATCCGAATGCCCATCCGCTGACCACGGATATCTGTGTCCCGATTTCGCGGCTTGCCGAAGCCGTGGAAGAAACAGCGGCAGATATCGAAGCGTCAGGCATACCCGGTCCAATTCTCGGACATGTCGGGGATGGGAATTTCCATGCACTGTTGCTGCCTGACAAATCCGCGCCAGAGCAGATTGCACAGGCCGAAGCCCTGGCTGGCAGAATGGCAGAACGCGCATTGCGGCTGGGGGGAACCGTCAGTGGTGAACATGGCATTGGATTTGGAAAGTTGAAATACATGCAGGCGGAACATGGAGAGGGCTGGAATGTGATGTCGGCGATCAAGCTGGCGCTTGATCCGTCGGGCATTCTGAACCCCGGAAAGTTGCTACGCCAGCAGTGAGCGTGTGGCTTGACGGCCGCGCCGGATGCGGTGCGCTGCCAGCCTCAGGTGCGCGCCAATGCGGAATCGAAAACCGACGTCAGAAGGTCGCTAGGCACGTCATCGCAGACAAACGCCTCGCCGATGCCACGCGCAAGAATGAAGCGCAGCTTGCCGTCCTGTACTTTCTTGTCCTGAGCCATTAATCCGATCAGCGCCTCGGTGCTCGGCAATTCGCCTGGAATATCGGCGATATCGGTTGCCATATCCATCATCCGAAGATGGGCGCGGACACGGCTTGGTGTCTCCTGCGCACAAAGTCCCATCCGTGCCGATAGTTCAAACGCAAGAGCGCAGCCAATGGCTACTCCCTCGCCATGCAGAAGCCGATCAGAATAGCCTGTTGCGGCTTCCAGCGCATGGCAGAATGTGTGCCCGAGGTTAAGTAAGGCGCGCTCGCCCTGTTCGGTTTCATCACGCGCGACGACCCCAGCCTTCATCTCGACTGAACGCCGAACCGCTTCTTGACGCAGGTCCTTGTTGCCCCGTGCCATGGCAGGACCGTTGCTTTCAAGCCATTCAAAGAACGCAGCATCCCCCAACAGCCCGTATTTGACCACTTCGCCATATCCTGCCAGAAAGTCGCGGCGGCTGAGGCTGTCAAGAAGATCGATATCAGCCAGCACCAGCGTGGGCTGATGGAAGGCACCGACAAGGTTTTTCCCGTGCCGGGTGTTGATGCCGGTCTTGCCTCCGACGGAACTGTCGACCTGGGCGAGAAGCGAGCTGGGGATCTGCACGAAGCGGACGCCGCGCCGCAAAACCGAAGCGGCAAAGCCCGCCAGATCGCCGATCACACCACCACCAAGTGCTATGACCACATCGCGGCGCTCGACATTCATGTCCAGAAGCCATTCGACGGATTCTCGCAGGCCGTCCCAGCCTTTGGTTGGTTCACCCGGAGCAAGCGCATGCGCGTTGCAGGAAATGCCATGCGTTGCCAAGCCGCGCTGCAACTCTGCCAGATGCAAGCCGGCAACGCGGGTTTCGGTCAGAACGCTCAGGCGGGGTCGTGCCAACAACGGGCCGATCAGATCGCCCGCACGCGATAGCAACCCCTGACCGATCACCACATCATACGCGCGGTTGCCCAATGGCACATGAACCCGGTTGATCTGGCTCAT
>SKWJ01000167.1 GCA_007128995.1 Paracoccaceae bacterium | reverse complement strand
TGTTTACCGAACGCACCGGTATCTCGGTGAATTACGATGTCTATGACAGCAACGATACACTGGAGGCACGGCTGCTGGCGGGCTCGTCAGGGTTTGATGTGGTCGTTCCGACTTCGGATTACATGCAACGCCAGATCATGGCTGGTGTCTATCAGCCCCTGAATCGTGACCTGTTGCCCAATCTGGACAATATGGACCCGGAACTCATGGCTTTGGCTGCGGCCTTCGATCCGGACAACGAACACTCGGTCATTTATCTCTGGGGGACAACCGGGATCGGCTATAATGCGCAGGCCGTCGCAGAAAGGCTGGGCGACGATTATGTGGTCGACACATGGTCGCTGATCTTTGATCCGGAAAAGGCCGCCCTGTTTCAGGATTGTGGCATCGCTTGGCTGGACACCGAGAAGGAAATGTTCCCCGCGGCGATGCGATATCTCGGGCTTGACCCGACATCGACGCGCGAAGAAGATTTCAACGCCGCAGTTGAGCTGTTGATGGGCGTGCGCCCGTATGTTCGGTATTTCCATTCCTCTCAGTATATTTCAGACCTTGCCAATGGCGAGATCTGTCTGGCTGTTGGCTGGTCTGGAGATGTGCTTCAGGCCGCAGAGCGTGCGTCTGAAACAAATCAGGCGTTCGAGGTCGGCTATGCCATCCCGAATGAAGGCGCGCATCTTTGGTTCGACATGCTGGTCATTCCATCGGACGCGCCCAATCCGGAAGGTGCGCATGCTTTCATCAATTTTCTGATGGAGCCAGAAATTGCAGCGGATATCACCAATTACGTGATGTTCCCAAATGCGAATGCCGCATCAACCCCTTTTATCGATGAGGCTGTTCTCAACGATCCGACGATCTATCCCTCGGCCGAAGCGAAGGCCGGGTTCTGGACGCTACAGCCATATGACAACCGGACAGAGCGCACCAGCACACGGTTATGGACCCGCGTTCGGACGGGACAGTAAGCTTCGCCCCTGGCGCCTTTGGTAGCGGGGGCCATATATGCAAAGGGCGCGAGGGAGTTCGACATGGCGCACACGGCATCTGCTTGCGAATTGAAGCCATGGCGCACCGAGCAATCGCGCCCGTTCATCTCGGTCAAGGGGGTCACCAAGCAGTTTGGGGATTTCACGGCAGTTTCGGCAGTCGATCTTGATATCTTCAAGGGTGAATTGTTTTGCCTGTTGGGTGAATCCGGGTGTGGAAAATCAACCTTGTTGCGGATGCTGGCAGGGTTCGAGCATCCGACACGCGGGTCAATCTTGATTGACGGCGAGGACATGGCGCGGGTACCGCCGGATCGCCGCCCAACGAATATGATGTTTCAGTCCTACGCGCTGTTTCCGCATATGAGTGTCGAGAAGAATGTCGCCTATGGTTTGCTGCGCGAAGGCATGCGGAAAGCCGACGCCTATGCGCGGGCCAATGAGATGTTGCGTATGGTCAAGCTGGAAAAGCTTGCAAGGCGGAAACCCGATCAGTTGTCAGGCGGGCAGCGTCAGCGTGTTGCGCTTGCGCGTGCGCTGGTCAAGAAACCGAAACTGCTGCTTCTGGATGAACCTCTGGGCGCTCTGGACAAGAAATTGCGCGAAGAAACACAGTTCGAGCTGATCAAGATCCAGGAAACCCTTGGCGTGACGTTCATTGTCGTGACCCATGATCAGGATGAAGCGATGACGCTTGCCACGCGGATCGGGGTGATGCGCGACGGAGTGATTGTCCAGATCGGGGAGCCACGCGAGATTTACGAGACGCCGAATTCCCGCTTTGTGGCTGATTTCATCGGAACGGTGAACCTTTTTGAAGGTCAGGTCGATGCAGTCGCACCTGATATGATGCGTATCGAAACTGCTGACTTGGGGCCGGTTTTGCTGCCGCCAGTGGCCGGTCTGACCCGCGGACAGCATGTCTGGGGGGCAGTCCGCCCGGAGCGATTTACCATTACACGGGCGCGGCCAGAACAGGCGCGAAATGCCTGGCAGGGCGTGGTTGAAGAGATGGGATATATCGGCCACATGTCGCAATATCGCGTCAGGCTGCCAAATGGTGTATTGATCCGCACAAGCCAGTCCAACCGCCTGCGCGATGAAGACCCGATTTCATGGGACGAACAGGTCTGGGTTTCAGTTCAGCCAGTCGCATTCCGAGTGCTCACGCAATGAATCGCGACAACCTGCTGACCCGGTCTGCGTTCTGGCGCGCAACGGCATGGGGGATGGGCAAAGTCGGGCTCACAGGGCGAAGCCTTGTGATTGCGATCCCGATGCTGTGGTTGCTTGTGTTCTTCCTCGCACCCTTTTTCGTGCTGGGTCGGATCTCTCTGGCCGAGGCCATCATTGCGCGCCCACCCTATACGCCACTCTTCGAGCGCGGGCCTGACGGCACGCTCGAGATTCTTGCCAGTCTTGAGAATTACCGCTTTCTGTTCGAGGACGCCCTCTATCGCAACGCCTACATCTCTTCTATCCGCGTTGCGCTGATCTCTACTATCTTTGCACTGCTTATCGGCTATCCGATTGCCTATTACATTGCGCGCGCGCCAGAGCCACGGCGCTCTATCCTGCTGTTGATGGTCATCTTGCCATTCTGGACGAGTTTCCTGTTGCGTGTCTATGCGTGGATGGGCTTCCTGCGGTCGAACGGCGTGATCAACAACACGCTGATTTCACTGGGACTGATCGACAGCCCGATCCAGATGATGCAGACTGATTTTGCGGTCTATATCGGCATTGTCTACACCTATCTGCCCTTCATGATCCTGCCGCTCTATGCCAATCTTACAAAGCTTGACGGTGCACTGCTGGAAGCCGCCAGCGATCTTGGCGCATCGCCCATGGTGACGTTCTTCACAGTCACGCTGCCGCTGTCGTTGCCGGGCATTGTCGCCGGGTCGATGTTGGTCTTTATTCCGGCTATTGGCGAATATGTCATCCCGGCGCTGCTGGGCGGGCCAGATACACTGATGATCGGTCGGGTTCTCTGGGACGAGTTCTTTTCCAGTCGCGACTGGCCTGTGGCATCGGCCGTGGCGATTGTCATGCTGTTTCTGGTCGTGGCCCCGATCATGTGGCTGCAATCTGTCCAGAACCGACGGGAGGAACAGTGATGCGCGGCTGGTTCCTGCCCACTGCCGTGGTATTCGGATTTGTGTTTCTGTATGCGCCCATCGTGTCACTGGTGGTGTTCTCTTTCAATGAAAGTCGGCTTGTTACCGTTTGGGGTGGGTTTTCGACCCGCTGGTATGGTGAATTGCTGCGCGACCGACAAATCCTTGGTTCGGCATGGGTCAGTTTGCAGGTGGCCTTTGCAAGTGCGACGCTTTCTGTCGTGATCGGAACGCTGGGCGCATTTGTCCTGACGCGGTTCAGCAAGTTTACGGGCCGGCTGCTTCTGACCGGAATGATCACCGCACCATTGGTCATGCCCGAGGTGATAACCGGCCTGTCACTGCTGTTGCTGTTCGTGTCGATGGAGTTGACGCTCGGATGGCCTGCAGGCCGTGGTTTGACAACAATCATCATCGCGCACACCACATTTTGCGCGGCTTTTGTCGCTGTTATCGCGCAAACGCGCCTGCGCAGCATGGACGAGTCGCTTGAAGAAGCTGCGCGAGATCTGGGCGCCAGTCCGGTGCGGGTGTTTTTCGACATTACCCTTCCCGTCATTGCTCCGGCGCTGGTGGCCGGTTGGCTTCTGGCCTTTACCTTGTCGCTGGACGATCTGGTGATCGCGAGCTTCGTCTCTGGGCCGGGTGCGTCGACGCTTCCGATGGTGATTTTTTCCAAGATCAGACTGGGCGTCAGTCCGGATGTCAATGCGCTTGCAACACTGATCATCGGCTTTGTATTTGTTGCAGTTCTTATTGCAGGCTGGCTGATGCAAAGGGGCTTGCGCAAAGGGCTATAGGCCCCGGCATCACAAGATGTCATGGGATCAGCTATAGGCTGACGCGTAAAGGTAATCAGAAAAACTGATTGATGTAATCAGAAAAAGAAACTTAACCTGATCCTCTGTGTCTGTTAGAACCGTTCCAGAAACAGCAACTTGGAGGGAATCATGGACGGTTCTGACAAAGCAGGCAAATGCCCCGTAATGCACGGTGGTCAAACGACAATCGGATCGGACGTGATGGATTGGTGGCCAAAGGCACTCAATCTTGACATTCTGCACCAGCACGACACCAAGGTAAGCCCACTCACGGGGTTTGATTACCGTGAAGAGGTCAAGAAGCTTGACTTCGAGGCGCTCAAGAAAGATGTCCACGCACTTTTGACTGAAAGCCAAGACTGGTGGCCTGCAGATTGGGGCCATTACGGTGGGTTGATGATCCGCATGTCCTGGCACGCCGCTGGGACATACCGGGTGCAGGATGGCCGTGGCGGTGC